>NZ_JBMFSR010000006.1:43135-46597 GCF_049967455.1 Caldisericum sp.
AGGTGAGCTTTCCGTACATATACCCTGAAATAAACTTACCATTTTCCAATTTATAAGATGGAATATTCAAAAATTTTACTGATTCTTGCGACTTTATAATAAGATTCCCTTCTGTAAAAGATTTTTCTTTGTACTTTCCATAATTTATATTATTTACTCCAAGAATCGAAGAAAGTGTTCCTTTATCTTTATAAACACCGTCAATCGTTTTTACACCTATATCAAATGATGCAAAAACCGAGCCACCATTTCTAATATAATCTTGAAGAAAAGGAATAATCTCCTCGGGAAGGTATTTATTAACGCCATCCATAAAGATGATAGCTTTATGAATTTTAACAAATTCTTTTCCATTTTCTGAAGACAAGTCATAAGTACTTTCAAGTAAATATGGAACTTTTAATTCTTCAAGCACACTTTTGTAAGCATCAATTATATAGGAACTTTCTTTTGGATTGTATGCTAATATGATTGAGTAGTAGGCATTTTTTCCTTTAGATTGGTATATTTTGAATCCAACAAAGCCAAACAATATTGCAATGATTATTAAAGTTACAGCAATCTTCCTCATACTGTTTTTCCTTTCTTTGAAGATACATATCCATGGATTATTACATCTTCACCTAAATAGATTTCTCCATTTGCAACTACAGATTTAATTTTGTTTTTGCCTCCTATCCTTACACCACGTTGCATTTCTATTGAATCTTGTGAAAATACATTTCCTTTTACTGATACATTGTCGTGGAGTTTTATTTTTCCCTCACCTATTAAATTGCCAACAATTTCTATACTCCCTTTTATTTCAATATCTTCATCTGCTTTTATCGTCCCTATTATGTAGGATTCCCTTTCAACTTCTTCACTTTTTGTATTATAAGACGATATATTTTTGGCATAAAGCCTTTCAAACTGCACGTTGTTAGATAATAAAATTGTATCCTCTGCGCTTGCACTTACTCCTAAATTGCAGTTTTTAGAAACAAATATACTTTTTAAAGAGTCAATCCATCGTTTTATGATAACAATTTCTTCAAGAAAAATATCTGAATCAGACGCAAGAGCTCTTATAGTTGAATTCTTACCGACATATACTGGACCTTTTGAGTATACTTCCCCAAGTTTTGAATTTTTTTGAATACGCAAACCTTCTAAGGTGAAGATAATATTTTCTGTTTCAAAATTTTCATGAGTTTCAAGAGATTCAAAAAATTCAATTGCGTCATTTTTAAGGTATAGTCTTTTGTTTTCTTTTATTAGTTCTTCTAATATTTCATTACTAATAAGTGATTCAATTTTGTGACGGAACGATTTTCCAAAATATCGAGGGTCTCTTACAAATGAAAAATTTATATTTATTGGTAAGATATCCCTTTTACTTACAATTTCTGAAATTGGAATTAAAAATGGGATGAAGACTAAAATCATAAAAATCGTTATAAAAATCATTCCCTAAACCTCTCCGTCTTTTGCCAATGTATTTCTCTCTTACTTATAATATATTTCAAAGCATCTAAAAATCCTAAAGAAGAAAACCACATTTCAAAGAAGAAATTGATTCCCAAAATAGGTAGTAATTTTACTCTGTTAGTTACTCCATCTAAATATGTGCCAACTGCGATTTCAAAAAATGGCGCAAAATTCCCAAAACTCTGGAATATAGAAACCGAAGCCACACTTTGTAAGATGAATTGAAAATAAGCACCCGAAAAGAAAAGTATAAAAGAGTTAACAATACCTATGAGAAGTAGCAATGGGAGAAAATACACACCCAAAAGAAGCAGACCATCGACCTTTTCTTTTATGGTTAGTTTATTCGAAAAGATGATCTTCGGAACATACAAAAACATCACTTGGTTATGCCCGCAAGACCATCTTCTTATTTGCCTTGCTCTCACGATCCAACTTTCTGGGGCCTCTTCATAGCATTCTGCTCTGTTTGAGTATATCACTTTATACCCCATGAGATATAGTCTGAATGTTAATTCTGTGTCTTCTGCAAGAATTTCGTTTTTAAAACCACCAGTAAGGACTACAGGTTCTTTTCTAAATGCACCAGTTGTGCCACCATATTGAGGAATAAGCTTTAGATTAAATCTTGATTGTTGGTCTGTCTGATACCCACCAATTCGCTCAAGGTCTATTAATCTAGTAAGTATGTTTTTAGATATATTTAGTGGTATAACTCTTCCCATAACTGCACCAACTGAAGGATCAATAAAGTTTATTACAAGTTCTCTTATGAGTCCTTTTCCTGGTATATAATCTGCGTCAAAAACGACAATTATATCACCAGTTGCAAAGCGTAAAGCATCATTTAATGCTGCTGGTTTCCCTTTCCTATTGGAGTTGCGGTAAAGTGGTCTTATGTAATCATATTTACTCTCAAACTCTTTAAGAATACGTGCTGTGCTATCTTCCGAACTGTCATCTATTGGGATAATTTCAAGTTTGTCCTTAGGATATGACGAAAGAGTTAGGGAAATTAATATATCTTTTGCTACTTTCTCTTCGTTATGCATTGGAATAAGAACTGAAACAAATGGTAAATCGGAATCAATAATATCTCCATAGCTAATCCTTTGCTTACCAAATACTCTATTGAGGCTAAAGATGTAATGCCTTACCGTGTATATTAGAAGTATGAACATTAAAACATAAGCATAAACCTTACTTATAAAGATTATTATGTTTACCATTCGAACATCTCCCCATTGCTATCTTTTGAAGACAATGAAACAAAAAAGGAGAAAAACGATACAAAATATAAACTGTCAAAGTATGGTCCAAGAATAAAAAAGAAGAGAGGAGAGAAAATATAACTGAGATTTTTTGTTATAAACACAAACACTATATATCTTACAGTATCGACCAAAAAGGCATACAGAACTACAAAAGTAATAAATAATATCTTTTTGTAAATTTTTGTTTTGAAGAATATTATAGACAGAGCACTAACTATAGGAAATAGAATGAGATTTGAAGCCTGCATATAAGTTAACATCTCTAATAGTTTTGTAAGCGTGTACGGAAAAAATTGTTTGAAAATTAAGAAGTAGAATGAAGACACAATAATTACGGAGTCAATATAAATAAGGAAATACTTCATCATATGTGGTCTTTGAATAAGAAGCACAAAAAGTATGGCAGTAGATATAAGTAAACTGAAGAAAGAGAAACTGAATTGTGGAAATGTGCCTATCGTATCAAGAACATATAAATTGAAATATTCCGTTCCAATGATACTCGAATAATTTAAATTTAGTATGGTTTTTGTATAATTTCCCCAAAAATATGTTATTTTAGGGACTAAAAGATAAAATAAAATTTCCAAAATAATTGCATAAATAGCGACAAATATGATCTCGCTTCTGTCTATTTTTACTTTTCTTATGGCGCGGTGAGGTGTAAATTTTTCAACCATCGCATTATTATAAAAAAAATTTTTTGGATTGCAAGTTT
>NZ_JBMFSR010000007.1:0-38011 GCF_049967455.1 Caldisericum sp.
CTCCTTTCTGGGGAAGTTCGAAGTGGGGACTTTTATCCCTTCGATATAAACAGAGGAGATATCTCGCTTCGCTCGATATGACAACAATTTTGAGGGGGCACCAAATATCCCCCGAATAATAATTTTTCCTTGGGAGTAAGTTAGAAAGAGGTTTGCGATCTTTCATCGAAATACTTTATTGCTTCAATCATAAGTTTCTTGAATTTAGGAAGATCTAAGTCAAGTGCAACAAAAGCGTTAGGTTCTTTCTTTAAGACGTTGTAGTAATCTACAACTGTTTGTCCTGATGTGAATTCTCCCTTTGTTTCAATATCAACATGAAGGTGTTTTACTTTAAGAATTGTCGGATCAATTAGATATGAAACTGCTAATGCATCGTGGATTGGAGCACCATCAAAACCAAAAAATTCTTTATTTGTTGTTGCAAAAAATCTTAGGAGTGGAGCAATTACACTCGAAACAGGTCCTTTAAAACTCTCAATATAATCAATGTCTTCAAAAGTTAAGAGGGCACGGTTTGTTACATCAAGACCAACCATTACAGTTGGAATACCACTTTCAAATACAATCTTTGCAGCCTCAGGGTCAACATAAATATTAAATTCAGCACCTGGCGTAAAGTTTGAATCATGAAATGCGCCACCCATAAGAACTATCTTTTCAATTTTGTCTTTGATTTTCGGCTCCTTCAAAAGCGCAACAGCAATGTTTGTCAAAGGTCCTGTTGGGACAAGATAAATCTTTTCGTTTGAGTTCATTATAGTCTCAATAATGAAGTCAATTGCGTGTTTGTGTGTCTCGTTTCCCTTTGGTTCAGGAAGGTTTGCTCCATCAAGCCCAGAAACCCCATGGATTTGAGGTGCTGTAACAAGCTCTCTTAAAATTGGTTTGTCAAATCCTCTCGAAACTTTGACATCAGTTCTTCCAATAAGATTTAACACCCTTAAAGCATTAGTGTATGTCTTTTCGCCTGTTTGATTTCCTGCAACAGTTGTGATTCCCAAAACTTCAAGCTCCTTATTTGAAAGCGCAAGGATTATTGCAAGCATGTCGTCGTGTCCTGGATCACAGTCCAGTATAATCTTTTTCATTCCTCACCTACCTCCTTTTCTTTTACAGATCTTGCCGAATAAATTGTTAGTACCAAAACTGTCACGATGTATGGTATTACCTGAATTATCTCAGATGGGATATTTATTGGTGCAAGGAAGTTTGCAAGGGCATAAACAATTCCAAAGAGAAGCGATCCTAAAAAGGTTCCTAAAGGCATATTTCCGCCAATAGAAGATGCTGCGATTGCAATAAAACCACGCCCTGCAGTCATATCACGCCCAAACCAAGAGACATACCCCATCGAAAGATAAAGTCCGCCCAGTGCACCAAAAACTCCTGAAAGAATTAATGCGTAAAGTTTAATTCTTACAACATTTATGCCAACCGAACTTGCTGCATCTGGGTTAAGTCCGACGGCTCTTATTTTAAGCCCCAATGGTGTATGAAACACAATTACATAGTAGATAATGACAGAAAGAAATGCAATATAGACAAGTATATTTTGATTGTCTAAGATTCCCCCTAAAATGGGGATCTTGGAGAGTAAGCCTAATTTTATTGTTGGAAATACAAGGCTTTTAAGAGAGCTTGAAACTCCTTTATCATGCGCAAAGATGTAAAGTAGAAATACAGTTATTCCTGATGCAAACAAATTCAAGGCAATTGCTGCAAGAATGATATCTGCCTTCAATTTAAGGCTGAAATAACCAAGTATCAATGCAATAAGAACGCCTGCCGAGATTCCTGCAATAAGCGAAAGCCAAAGATTTTGAGTAAATGCTGATACAATAACCCCTGTAAATGCAGATACAAGCATTATTCCTTCAAGAGCAATGTTTGTTGAACCAGATAGTGATGAAATTGCAACACCCAAGGCAGGAAATATAATTGGAGTTGCAACTCTTAAAACTGAAAAAAGGAAAGATGTTGAGAATATACTTTTAAGAAGAGGATTCATTTTTAAAAGCCTCCTTTTCTGCTTCTCTAACTGTAATTCTATACTTGACATTTTCCAAAAATGCCTCTGCTGTTATAAGAAGGATTATAATTGCTTCAATGACGCTTATTAGTTCATATGGGACATCCGAAAGAAGATTTAATACCTGTCCTCCAATTCTTAAATATGCAAGGAAAAATGCCGCAAACATTATAAGGATTGGGTTATTGTGTCCGATAATTGCAACTACAACTCCATCCCATCCATATCCAGGAAGCGATTGCCATAAGAATCTTCTGTGTATTCCCATTACTTCTGCCATTCCTCCGATACCTGCAAAAATTCCTCCAATAAGAGACGATAGAACTATTACTTTAAAAACATTTATTCCACTATACTTTGCAAAATGAAAGTTAAAGCCAACCATTCTAATCTCATAGCCAAGTGTTGTATGATACAGGAAATAGTATGCAATAAAAACCGATGCAATAGCAATTAAAAAACCTATATGTATCCTTGTATTAGGAATAAATTGCTTTAAAAATAGAGTTTCTGGAAGTCTATAGGATGTAAGATATCCTGCAGCTTTATCTCTAAAGTGATAGTTAATAAGGTATATGGAAATGAAATAGGCAATGTAATTGAGCATTAATGTTAATACAACCATATTTGCTCTGTATTTTGCTTTTAGGTATCCTGGAATAAATCCCCAAAAGGCCCCCATAAGACCTGCAAATGTAAGCACAACTAAGATGTAAATAAATCCAGGTAAGTTGAGTCCTTGTATAATTAAAGCAAAGGCCGTCCCAAATGCAGCACTTATGAAAAATGTCCCCTCGGCCCCAACGTTAAATTGTTGTGCCTGGAAAGGAATAGCAATTGCAATACCGCAAAAAATAATTGGTGTTGCAAGTTCAACGATATTACCAATTCTACTTATAGATCCAAATGGTCCAAGGAAAAGGTATCCTAAGGCAGCAATTGAGTCTTTTGAAACAAGAAAAATTAAGGAAACGCTTATTATAAAGCCAATGAGGATTGCAATAATAGTTCTAATCAAGTTAAAATATTTTAGAATAAACTTTTCCATCATTCACCTCTTTTTAAGCCAAGCATGTATGGACCTAAATCAACTCCAGTAAGTCCTTCTACCTTGTCAAAGGACTTCACAATTTCTCCATTGTAAATAACAAGTATCCTCGTTGAAAGTTTTAATATTTCATCGAGATCAGCAGATACAAGCAAAACAGCGCAACCTGAATCCCTTGCGTCTTTTATAAAATTATGAACCAACTCTTCACTTCCAACATCAATTCCTCTAACTGGTTGCGATGCTATTATTACTTTTGGATTACTTGAGAGCTCTCGTGCAACAACCACCTTTTGTATGTTACCACCCGAAAGTGCGTTTACTGGAGCTTCAATTGATGGAGCAAGAATATTGAATCTTTTTACAAGCTCATTTGATGCACCATCAATATATTCATAATTCAGGATTCCCATTTTAGAAAAATTGTTTTTGTAGTATCTATCTGAGATTAGATTTTCCTTTACTTTTGCCTTATCTGCAACTCCATTTTTCATTCTGTCCTCTGGAATATGCGAAACGCCCATTTCACGGATTTCTCTTACAGACTTATTTACAATATTTTGACCGAGTACATAAACTGCACCGCTTGATGCTTCTCTTAAGCCTGTTAGAATTTCAACAAGTTCAGTTTGACCATTGCCTTCAACACCTGCAATTCCAACAATTTCACCTTCTCTTACTTCAAAATTGATATTCTTTAAAACTTGAATTTTCTCTCTGTTAAAGTAACTTAGATTTTCAACTTTCAAAGCGACATTACCAATATGCCTACTTTCTTCTATTCTCTCAAATGAAACTTCTCTTCCTACCATTAGTCTTGCAATATCGTGTTCGGATAGATTTGATGCATCATCAGTTGCAATTACTTTACCATCACGCATTATGGTTACTTTATCTGCAATTTCTTTTACTTCTTTGAGTTTATGCGAGATAAATATAATCGTTTTGCCTTGCTCTTTGAGTTCTTTTAATGACTTGAATAACACTTCTGTTTCTTGTGGTGTAAGGACCGCTGTAGGCTCATCTAAAATGAGAATATCTGCATTCCTTAGAAGTGCTTTAAGAATTTCTACTCTCTGTTTTAATCCTATTGGTAATTCTTTTATCTTCTTTTCTAATGGTACTTCGATTTTATATTTTTCTATGTATTTTTTTGCAAGGTTATTCATCTCTTTCTTATCAAGGAATATCTTGAATTTTCTTGGTTCAATTCCTAATGTAAGGTTTTCTACAACTGTTAGATCCTCCGCAAGCATAAGGTGTTGATGTACCATTCCTATGCCACTTTTAATTGCTTCCATCGGTGTTTTAAATGTTACTTTTTTTCCTTTAACGTATATTTCACCCTCTTGTGGCATTTCGACACCAAAGATGATTTTCATAAGAGTTGATTTGCCTGCTCCATTTTCACCAACGATTGCATGGATTGTTTTTTCTTCAATATCAAGATTGACCTTTTTATTTGCAACAACTCCATTGGGATAAACCTTTACTATATCTCTTAATGAAATAGCAATTGCCATATAAACCTCCAAACGAAAAAAGGGAAGGCGGTCATGCCTTCCCGAAAACTACTTTTATTTTTAACTTCCGAATGCAGTATCTACTTTGATTTCTCCTTTGATAATTTTTTGTGCAAGTTCATTAACCTTATCTCTAAACTCTTGTGGTACTAATTTTTGGTAGTTTTCGTTATCTGCTATGCCAACGCCATCTTCTGCAAGTCCTAATGCTTCTGCCTTTCCAAATTCAAGTTTACCCTCAAGGTAAAGCTTCAGTGCTCTGTAGATTGATTTATCAACATTTTTCATCATTGATGTCACAATGTGTGATGCTGCTTCTGGATCTTTGTCCTTAAGCATGATATACTGATCAGAGTCAACACCAATAGCATATTTATTCTTCTCTTTTGCTGCATCTATAAGACCTAAGCCCGTTTCTCCTGCAACGTTAAAAGAAATATCTGCACCTTGATCGTATTGAGCAAGGACTAATTCTTTTCCCTTCGCAGGATCGTTAAATGAAGCAGCATATGAAACAAGCACTTTTACTTCTGGATCTATATAGTGCGCACCTTGAATATATCCAACTTTAAAATCATTAATAACAGGAATATCCATTCCGCCAAGGAATCCAATAACTTTATCCTTGTTTGCAAGTGGCATATTAGATGTAGTGATCATTGCAGCAAGTGCTCCTACAAGGAAAGATGCTTCATTCTGTTTGTAAAGGATTGAATAAACATTTCCAAGATTTCCTTTTGTATAATCAACTGATGTATCGAAGATTATGAACTTCTTCTCAGGATGTTTTGGTGCAACTGCTGTAACTGCATCGACCATTTGCCAGGTACCAATGATGATAATATCTGAATCTCCTTGTGCAAGTTGTTCAAGATCTGGTTGCCACTTTGCTGGATCATAACCGCCTTCAATAACCTTTCCATCCACTCCAAGGTCTTTAATTGCCATTTCAAGACCTCTGTTTGCAGAATCAAAGAAAGCTCCTTAGAATATATTTTTGAAAAAATTTAAGAACTTGCCTTTATCCACTTCCATTACAATCTCAGTTCCGTGTCCTTCACCAATAATAGATGCGCCTCTCATAAGAGATCCGTGATTTAATTCCATATGCATTGATGTGTTGATTTTGGATTTTATAATAGTTGGATCAAGGAAAGTTGCAAGTGCCATAGGATCAGGAAGAAATACACCTCTTACACCACGTACCTTTTCCACAAAGTCCATTACAGTTTTTTCCATTTGAAGTATCAATTTACCAACACTGCCTTTGAAAGTTTCCTTGAGCTCCTCTTCAAATATTGGAGTTGCTACAACTGGATCCCATGGAACTAAGAGTATTGGTATTCCAAGCCTTAAAACAAACTCTGCTGCCTCTGGGTCATAAAAGAAATTAAACTCGGCAAACCGTGTAACATTTCCAAAATTTACTGCACCACCCATTGAAACAATTTTTGAAACATAATTTTTGAGGTCTGGGTAAAGATTAAAAGCCATAGCAATGTTTGTAAGAGGTCCGAGTGTCAAAAGCACAATTCCAGGGTTTTCTCTTGCAAGTTTATAAATTGCATAGGGTGCGGGTAGTTCTTCTTCACTTTTAGGTGATTTCTCAAGTTCTACATCTCCAATTCCATTTTCTCCGTGAATCTTTGCAGGCGTTGTTTTTTCAGAAATCAGAGGTTTATGTGCGCCTTTGAAAACCTTAATATCGTTTCTTCCCATAAAATTAAGGATTCGTAAAACATTATCCGTTACTTGATCCACATACACATTTCCTGAAACAGTCGTAATTCCAACAATATCTATTCCATATTTTATAGCACTGATAATCGTTATTGCATCGTCAATGCCACAATCAGTATCAATAATCATCTTATAAGTCATTAATGCACCTCCAAGAATCTAATAATTTCTTCATACGTAGGTGATGATACAGCAGCTCCCTTTCTTGTAACAGATATTGCAGCTGCAGCATTTGCAAACCTCAAGGCGTCTTTTAATGGCATTCCTTTTGAGAGAGCGGAAGCAAAGCTTCCATTGAATGTGTCTCCTGCACCGGTTGTATCGATCGCCTCTACCTTAAAAGCTTCAACAACAAAGTCTTCATTTTGATTTATAAATCTAACACCTTTTTCTCCCATCTTGAAAACAATATTCTTTGCTCCAAGTTTTAAAAGTTCGTAAGTATCATTTGAATTTGTGAGCTTTCTTAATTCTGTTTCGTTTGGAGTGATAAAGTCCGTGAAAGGTATTACCTTTGTTAGTTCGCTTTTTACAGGTGCTGGATCAAAAATTACAATTGCATTTGATGCTTTTGCAATTCTTGAAGCCTCAACAAGCACATCGACATGAATTTCTCCCTGAAGAAGTAAGAAGTCACCATCTTTGATGTTATTTTTGAGATACTCCAATTCTTCTTTATTAACTTTTCCGTTTGCACCTTCTATAATTGTGATTCTATTTTCTCCTTTATCATCCACATTAATTACTGCTATACCTGTTTCTGTATGCGCATCAATCACGATATGACTCTTTACATCGAATTTTCTAAGAGAATCAATTGCTATTGTTGAAAATATATCATTTCCAACGCGTCCTATGAAGGTAACATCACCGCCTGCCTTTTTTGCAGCAACTGCTTGATTGGCTCCTTTTCCACCTTGATTTATTAAAAATTCTTTTCCAACGATTGTTTCACCTGCATCAGGGAAACGCTCTGCATAGACAACAAGATCAACGTTAATACTTCCGAGTACAAAAATACTTGCCATTTTCATAAAAGCATTTTAACAAATTTTAAAATGATTTGCAATAGGTCAGTAAATAATGGACTTTTTAAATATTTTCGACACCCTTTGCATATTAATGTGTGAAGGGAAAAATCCCTTCAAAAATTTTTATGGGAGGTAAATATGACTGTTGTAGAGAAGAATGGAGTTTTAGAAATTGTGTTTGATGTAAATGGTAAAACAAGACGTGAAAGTATTACAGGTATTAAACCTACTGCAACTGATACTGATTTATTTGAAGTTGCACAGGGTATTATAAATCTCCTATCGGATACTGTAAGTGATGTTAGGAGAAGAATTGTTAAGACTTATGCTGCATAAGGAGGTAAAGCATGGCTAATACAACTGCAAAGGTTTTAAGACTTGTTTTTAAAACCGAAAATGGAAAGACATACGCAATGGAATTTGCAAATCCAAAGGACACTATTACTTCTGAGGAATTGCAAACATTAGGCAATTTGATTCTTACAAAGAATATTATAACAACGAAGAATGGCGATTTAGTGCAGTTTGTTGATGGCGGAATTGTTGAGAGAACATTTGTTGATTTAGTGCCGTAAGTTTAGTCTGAAAGGGGGCTTTTTAAAGCCCCCGTAAAAATAATTCAAAGGAGGAAATATGGATGAAATTATAACATTGATACAAAATGTTGGGTTTCCAATTGCAATCGCTGTTTATCTTCTTGTAGTTTTTGGAGCAAAAATTGACAGACTTTCTGATGCAGTTGAGAAACTTGCAAACCTTATGGAAAGTAAGGTGTAGTTTATGAGAAATATAAAGTATATTATTTTGCATCACTCTGGAACTGATGTTTACGGTGATGGAAGTGCTCTTGCTGATGCAATAATGCTAAACCAACGAAGAAAGTGGATAAAGGATTTTCCGAACTATGTTTGCGACTACCACTATATGGTTGGACCCACGGGAAAAGTCTTTAAAGGTCAGCCAGAAGAAGTTCCTGGATGGCATGCAACAAATTATGTAGTTAACCTTGAAAGCATTGGAATCTGTTTTCTTGGTAATTTTGAAAAAGAGAGAATGCAGGTTTTACAGTTTGATGCAGGCGTAAAACTCCTAAAGGATATTGTTAAGCGATATGACATAAAAAATGAAAATGTCTTGCGGCATAAGGATGTCATTTCTGATGAAACGGGAAGGCGTAATTCGACCCTTTGTCCTGGAAGATTTTTTCCATATGAAGAGATGCTTAGCAGTGTCTTTTCTGAAATAAAGGGAAACGAGATTGATTATCCTTATAAAAACGTGATTCAAAAGCTAAATGAATTAGGGATTGTTTTGGGCGATGGAAATTCTTTTCGTCCAAAGGATCCAATGACTCGTGAAGAAGGATTTCTTATTGCATATAGGATTCTAAAACTTTTAAAGGCATTTTGAAATTAGAGAGGTGGTATCCTATATATGAGTTGTACCACCTCTTTTTCTCTTCTTTGTAAATTCAAAAATAAACACAATTAGTCCTGCTATAATAATAAGATCACCAACACTATAAACACCAGAGAGGAAGGTAGGCTTACCAATTGCAATAATATCTGTAAGAGGTTTTAGTTTAGTTTGATTGCTTCCAAGAATGCCATTGTAGAAGTGGCCATATTGTTTTAAAAGTTCAATTTTTTCAAATTCTCCTGCAATTGTTAATTTGTCTATGTATTGAGGCATATATCCGCCGTTTGCAATAATCGCAGAGAAATTAAGTAAAAAACCAATGAGTATTATTTTCATTCCGTGGTAGTTTAAGTTTAAGAGGACAAATATAAATAATAAAATGAGCGATATTATATAAAAATAGGGCGAAAGGTATTCATACTTTGAAAATGCAAAATCGTAACTAAAAATGCCAAGTTGAATTAGAAACCCAACTACTGCAAAATAAAATCCTTTTATTGGATTTTCAACAACTCCTTCGAAACCTCTATTTACTATTATCCCAAGAACTGCTGCCAAAAGCACAAATATTGTCATTGGGCGTTTAAGAGTGGATACATCAATTTTATAAGTTCTTCCTTCTTTTCAGAAATTACCTTTATAGCTACATCCACGAGATTTGGATCAAATTGGATGCCTGCACATTCCTTCAGTTCTTTTAGTCCTTCTTTAAAACTCCTAACTTTGTCTCTATAAAACCTTTGAGTAGTCATTGCATCAAATGAGTCCGCAATTGCTATAATTCTTGAACCAAGAGGAATTTCCTCTCCTTTTAGGTGGTCAGGATAACCAGTTCCGTCCCATCTTTCATGGTGATGTCTAATAAGTAAAGCCCCCTTCCTAAATAGAGACAGTCTTCCTACTATTTTTTCTCCTTCAATAGAGTGAAGTCGTATTACCTCCATTTCTTCTTCGCTTGGGTTTTGTTTTTTCAAAATAAAATCTGGCACAGCAATTTTTCCTATGTCGTGAAGCATTGCCGCAAGAACTATTTCATTTGTTTGTGATAATGGAAGCTTAAGCTCATTACAAATTGCTTCTGTTATTATCGCAACACGTTTTGAATGGTCAATTGTATCGGGAATTTTTTTATCTACAACCTCAGCGATTGCAAAGAGTGCGTTTTTCGTCTCCTGAATTACTACATATCTTCTTTGTAGTGCATAGTAAACTGCAATAAGTGAAGGAAGAAGGAATGCGTTCATTAAAGGATTATATTTGAAGAAATACATAAGCACTATTCCCAGCGGGTAAAGAGTAAAAATTTCAACTGAAATGAATTTTATATTTTCGATGTAGAAAGATAAAAGTGGACGGTTAACAATGAAAGATAATAACAAATATAGAGCAAAAGATTCTAAAAAGAAGTGTATCAATGCCCCATTAATGATTACCCCAATATTATAAGCCGAGGTAAAAGGTAAGAAATTATTGTAAAACTTCCAGAAATACAAGCTTGTTATTCCTGTTGCAAAACCAATATTTGCGGTATTGAAAACAATTTTATACCACTGTTTTTTTGAAACAATATCTGATAATGCCTCGCTTATTGTAATTAAAGATATAGCAAGCAAAGGATTAAAAAGATATGCTATAGTGAAAGTAAGTGCAGTAGATACTGATAACTCGGAAACTTCTGAGCCAATGGGTATAATAACATGAAATTTTTCTGATACAAGTATTGATATAGATAGGATTATTGCTACTATAATATCTTCTTTGTTTAATATAAATCTAAATCTCAATAGTGAATATGAAAATAGAAATAAAAACAACAAAAAAGTAAGTGAAATTAATAACCCAGCCTTTTTTGTTATATTCTGCACAATTTATTATATCAGAAGCAATTATTTTTGTCAAATTACTCTGAGGATTATTTGATCCCTTTCCTCCTTTCTAATGCCATTTTAGATCTGCTAATACTGTTAATGCTATAACCATTACGCTAAGAATGAATGCTAAAACTCTTGCTCCCCACTTCATGATCCCTTTCCTCCTTTCTAATAAATTTAATTACTTTTACAAAAAAAATTTTATGACCTTCAAGATTTTTGTCAAGTGTTTTAACATTAAAAAGTGGATTTAAAAAATTTAACGGAAAACATATTGACTAATATTGAAGTTTGTGTTATAATTTGTTAAAATGTATAAAATTTTATAATAATAGGAGGTGAGATTATGGTAATTAAAAAAGAACATGCATTAGTTCTTGAAAAAATGATGTCAGATGTGGATGCAGGGCTCCTTGCAACCGATTTATCTCAACTTGATAATGACACTGTAAGAGAACTCGATCTTATGGGTTTAGTGCGTTTTGAAACGCCTGCAAAATTAATTTTAACATATACAGGCCGAGCACTAGCAAACGTCTTAAGAGAACTCTATTCCCTTGGACCAAAACCGAATCTTGAGGAGGAATCATACGAATCTCAAAATGTTGTTGTGGTTGAGAAAAGAGGTCTTGCAAAACCTGAGGAATGGGATCCAGATTTTAGATTCATAGGAAGTGAAATTATCGCTTTTCTTGATGCCGCAAACAGGGCAGAACGTGTTGGTCCGCTTGGAATAGAACCTCTTATGGAAAGAGGGCTTGCATTGAAGGTTAGAAATCAGGAAACAAAAAAGGAATACTACACCTTGAGTGAACAAGGCAAGGCCATTCTTGATATATATTCTGTTTCACCAAAGCTAATCATAGACTCAGAGCTTGCCGACGTAATAAGAGGTTTACCAGTTGGACCAGCCCGCTCATCAGAAATAAAATTATCAGTTAAAAATTCACATCTTCTTGAATCAATGAGACTCATCGCATATTCAGTTCCAAATGGGGAGATATTTTCATTTACTGCTTTAGGTCAGGCGGTCAAAAAAACTCTTATGCTTGGTGGTTTTGGCGAAGGTACAGTTCTATCTGAAGACATACTTAAGGCAATTGCTGATTGGTATGATGAGAGAAAAATAACTGACGTCGCCCTCGTTACGCTCCAATCACTTGGTTATGTTGATGGTGATGGAAATCTTCTTCTTGCAGGTGAATGGGCCTTGGAAGTTTATAGATTGCTTAAAGATGGGCCAAGAAAAGAAATTTGGTCTTTTGATATTGAAGAAGGCGAAATGATGGCACTTCGTGCAATTAAGGCGCTCTGGGAAAAGGCAAAGACAAATAAAAATGAGCGTCCTACACTTGAAAATTTAAAGAAAGAGATGATAGATAGGCGTATTAAACAGTATAAGGAACTTATAGATCGTTATGGAAGAAAATTAAATGAAATGCCTGAGAAGTATCAGCAAATTGCCAAGGCTTTTGAAGACGCAAAAGACCTTACTGCGTGGTATGAGGGGTATTTTGATTTAAGAGCAGATTTGCACTCAATGGAAGGTTTTGAGCTTATTAGAAGTACTATCGATGACGAAGGCAAGGAAGTTTTTGAGATAACCGAATGGGGAGAAAAAGTACTTGATCGTAATGTTCAAAGTGTAAGCTCTGACTCAGTTAAGGCAATTACTATTACAAGAAAAACGTTTAGCTCTCCTAATTTAGAGTGGGTAAAGAAAGCAGAAGAGGAGGGTCTTGTAGGTTCAAAAGAGCCAACAAAAAATGGTTATTTCTTTGCAAACCTGGCAGAACATATTGAGAGGCTTCCTTTGATCACAAAATTTGAAAGAACAGTTTTCTCTCTTATCCCAGAAAAGGGCGCTAATATTAATGAAGTTATCGATAAACTAAAAGATCAATTTGAAGAAGACCGAATAAGGTTTGCCTTAGAAAAGCTTGAAGCTCGACATTTAATTGAGATTCTTCCAGATGGAAACATTATTGAAACAGAAGCAGGTAAATTAATGGATAAGGCTCTTTCAGGTGTTCCAACAGGACTTGGTTTTCCTGTAAACCCATTATTGGTAAGAGTCTTAAGAGCTTTAAGAGAGGTTGGTACACTCTATGTTAAAGAACGTAAAGTTAGAATTCTTCCGAAGAACATAAAAGAGGCACTAAAAATTTCAGGTCTTTCGAAGGATGCCTTCCAAGATGCCCTTGAACTTGCAAGAGCCGCAGGGTATATTGGCGAGACAAGCATAAACGAACAAGGTTTGCTATTACTTGAAGCTGTTGAAAAGATGAGTTCCAAAAAAGATCTTGTAAGTTATCACGAAATTTTGGATTAGTTTTTGCTATAAGCTTTCTACCCGTAGCGCTTTGCTACGGGCTTTTTATTTTTAAAATTGTAGGATATAATGAAAAGGTTTTAAAAATGAGGATATATAATGGGACTCATTAACAAACTACTTGAAACACAAATTTGGGGAAATACAATACTGCGTTACTTAATAAGTTTTTTGATTTTCATTTCCCTAATTCTTCTTATATTTCTTACAGAAAAAATTCTTAAAAGCATAATTGATAAGATAAAGGATAAAAGAGATAATTTTGGCATAAGACTAACCCAATTTCTATTCAGAAGGTTGGGGCCAATTCTATATGTATTTGCTTTTCTTGTAAGTCTTGAGCAGTTAAACCTTCAAGATTTTAGGACAATTTTACATTCACTTGAGAGAGGACTTATTGCGGTTGCCATAATATATGTACTTGTTGCTATTATAGACTTTGTTTATTCTGAGATTTTAACAACATCCATTCTTGAAGAAACACAGAAAAAAGCGCTCAGAGCATTAATGATTTCAATAAAAATTGTAGTAGTTTTGCTTGGTATAGTGTTTATAGTCAAAAACTTTATACCAGCATTTGATATCACATCAATTCTTACTACGTTTGGTGTTGGTGGAGTTATTATTGGCCTTGGCCTACAGAGAATTCTTCAGGATGTTTTAAACTATTTTGCGATTATATTTGATAAACCTTTTGTCGAAGGTGAATACATTGTCACAGGTGATGTACAGGGAACAGTTTCAAAGATTGGGCTAAGAAGTACACGACTTATAAGTCTTTCGGGCGAGGAGATAAATATACCTAATTCTATAATAACTTCACAAATTGTGAGAAATTGGTCAAGATTGGTCACACGAAGAGTTCAAATTAATATTGGAGTTGCTTTTGAGACAGAAAAAGAGAAACTTGAAAAAATGAGTGATATCTTGAAGAGTGCGGTTGAAAGTGTTGATGAAACTGTTTTTGCCTTTGCAAGGTTCTCAGGAATAGGACAGTATAGTTTGAATTTTACACTCGCCTATTACATAAACGAAAAGGATTACAATAAGTTTATGGAGCTTCAGGAAAAAGTTAATATTGCAATAGTTGAAATTCTGAAAAAAGAGGGGGTTTCAATTGTTTATCCAATACAAGTCGTGCGAGTGGAAGAGACGCACAAAAAGGATGGTTAGATGGATGAGGTCGTGATTTATTTTTCTTAGCCAGGAAAAAATAAAATATTGGGAGGCAACCAAAAAATGAGAGGTTGTGAGATTGTAGAGATTAAAGACAATTTGAAAAGAAATTTCTTTAGGGATTCTTTCTATTTAATTATTGGGAAAATCGTTCCCATTGAGCCTTTACATTTAGATTTAGAGAAATTTGAAAGAGTTTTTATTCTGGCGCAAATCTGGGCAGGAAATATTCCGTTTCCGATGAGAAGTTTTCTTTTTAAGAATAAAGATGCACTTATTAATAAAGAGGTTGTGTTTGTTTCCTCATCTGGATTTGGTGAAAGAAACAAGTCTTTTGTTATAAAATTGAATAAAATTCCTGGAAATCTTGTTAAAAAAAGCTTTATTTATAATAGAAAACAATGTAAGTTCAGGAAGATACAAAGACTCTCTTGAAAATTTTTTAAATAGTTTATAATTTAATAACCTTATAAAGGAGGAAAAAATGGAGAAAATTGAGTTAAAGAATGCGAAACTTATGGGTGGGATTGGTGCAATTTTACCTCTTGTTGCTTCAGTTTTCATTCGAAGAGGTTTTGGCCTTTCGTTTATTTTTAGTGTTGCATCAATTATTCTTATTTTAATGGCGCTAAATGAGATTTCTAAAAAGGTTCAAAAGCCAGATATTTTCTCAAATTACCTAACTGGTTTTATATTGCAACTCATAAATTACTTTGTTATGTTGATTTTTGCTGTTGTTGGCGGATTTGCGCTTATTTTTAGTTTTGCTAATGGTTTTATGGGTGGAATGCGAGGTTTTGGTTTTGGAATGATTTTAGTTTTGCTTGTAATTTATGTATTATTTGTAGTATCGTATTACTATATAAAGAAGAGTTTTGATGCAATTTCTGATAGCCTCTCTAATCAACATTTTAAAACGGCAGGTATGCTTCTTTACTATGGTTCTATACTTTTGATTGTCTTTGGATTAGGTGCTATTTTAATGTTTGTTGGTGAAATTTTTGAAATTATAGGTTTCTTTTCGCTTCCAGATGAAATAGAGATTGGTGCTCCTTCAGAACCTCAAGGATAGTTAAGTTTGCTTTTCACAAATCTTAGTGCCTTTACGTTTAGCATTGCAGAGGTAATGAGGAGTATGCTAATAAGATATTACCCTTGGTTTAAAAGGACCAAGGGTAATATAATTGAGTTTAGCATGAATCAATCACATGGAAGTTTTTAGAAGATACTTTAAAAGCACTTTTTGATAAGATTGTTTACTTCTACCGAACTTCTCAAAAAAAATTTTATTAAAGGTGTTTGTTCTATTGACAAAAGGCAATTTTTTGATAAAATATTTTTAGATTATTTATTAACAGAAATTAAAAAATTAAGGAAATTAAAGATATGCCTTTTGATAGCGTTTTTTGTATAAAAAAGGAGTTAAAAAATTTTAATTGTAAATTAAAATTAATTAGTATTGACAAGTTTTCTCTTTTTTTATTTTTATATTAAAATACTTATGAAAGGAGGCGCACTATGAAAGTAATGCGCAAAGTGTTGGTAGTGGTGGCGTTAGTAGCTCTCTTGTCGCCAATGATTCTTTCGACTGGCTGTGCAAAGAAGACAAGCAAAGTTGACATCGGCATTGTTTTGCCGACAAAGGATGAACCAAGGTGGATTCAAGATGAAACAAGATTCCAAGATGCCTTAAAGAACACCAATTACAAGGTTGAAATTCTCTTTAGCCAAGGAGATCCTGCAAAGGAGAAGACAAACGTTGAAACTCTAATAAGCAAAGGTATTAAAGTTCTTATTCTTTGCCCACAGGATGCTACCGCAGCGGCCGCAGCAGCAGATGAAGCAGCGAAAGCCGGCGTGAAAGTAATTTCTTACGATAGATTGATTTTAGGAACGCCAAATGTTGATTATTATGTTACATTCGACAGTATCGAAGTTGGTCAAAAGCAAGGTCAATATCTTGTTGATCATGCAACTGGTAAAAATAACCCACTCTACTTATATGCAGGTGCTTTATCAGATAATAACTCTTTCTTGTTCTTCCTTGGTGCTTGGCAAGTATTGCAACCGAAGATTGCAGATGGTACCTTTGTGATTGCAAATTCAGACAAGGCTAAGGCACTTCAGAATAAGAAAGACCTTACAAGGGACGAAGAGGCAAGTATAATTGGTCAAATTACTACAAACTGGGATTTTAACACCGCAAAGAACCTTGCCGAAGCAAATTTGGCAGTTGCACCGGCCAATCTAAAGGGTAATGTGTTCATATTAGCACCAAACGATGGAACAGCAAGGGCAATTGCAGATACATTTGCAGCGGATCCTGCAATTAAGAGCTATGTGATTACAGGTCAAGATGCAGAAAAACCATCAATTCAATACATTATTGATGGTAAGCAGTCAATGACTGTATTTAAAGATGTAAGAGTATTAGTTAAAGACGCAATCAATGTTGCCATAACTTATTTACAAGGTGGAACTCCTGAATCAACAAAGACTTACAACAATGGTGCAAAGGATGTTCCTTCAAAGCCTACTCCAGTTCAAGTAGTTGATAAGAATAATGTTAAGCAAGTTCTTATTGACTCTGGCTACTATCAAGAAAGTGATTTTACTTGGCATTAATGTAGGTTAAAAATGGATACCCCGCTCATTGAAGTAGTAAACTTAAACAAGTCTTTTTCTGGAGTTCAGGTTCTCTTTAATGTTAATTTCAAGGTTAGAAGAAATGAAATTCATTGCCTTGTAGGAGAGAACGGTGCCGGGAAAAGCACTTTGATGAAAATTCTGAGCGGGGTATACCCATATCACGAATATACAGGCGAAATAAAGATAGAAGGAAAACCTGTAAAATTTCACAACATTTACGATAGCGAAAAAGAAGGGATTGCAATAATATATCAAGAGCTATCTTTGGTTCCTGAGCTTACGGTTTATGAAAATATTTTTTTGGGGCACGAAATTACAAATGGTATTTCTATAGATGTTTCAAGAGAAATAATTGAATCTAAGAAGTTGCTTGAAATGGTTAAAGGGGAAAGCATCTCCCCTATGGCAAAGGTTAAAGAGCTGAGCATAAGTCTTCAACAGATTGTAGAGATTGCAAAGGCATTAAGCAAAAATCCAAAAGTTCTTATATTGGATGAACCGACATCCTCTCTAAGCGAGACCGAAAGTGAAAATCTTTTAAATCTCCTTTTAGAATTAAAAAGAAAAGGAATGACAATAATTCTAATAAGCCACAGGTTAAAAGAGGTGCTTAAAGTTGCTGATTCTATTACAGTTTTAAGAGATGGCCATACTGTGAAGTACATTGAAAGAGAAAGCAAAGAATTCAACGAGAATTCTATTATAAAATATATGGTTGGAAGGGAAATAAAAGAAATATATCCTCCAAGGATTAGAGAAGAATATAATGATGTGTATCTTGAAGTTAAAAATTTTAATGTTATACGTCCAGATACAGGTAAGAAGATTTTGAGTAATATTAATCTTTTTGTTAAGAAGGGCGAGGTAGTTGGAATTTTTGGACTTATTGGCGCAGGAAGGACAGAATTAGCACTCAGTATCTTTGGAAATCCTTATGGATTTATTGTAAATGGAGAGATTTATTTGAAGGGTAAAAAGGTTAAAATATCATCAACCGAAGAAGCAATAAGGCATGGCATATTTTACCTGACAGAAGATAGAAAAGAAAAAGGCCTCATACTTATTGAAAGCATAAGAAAGAACATCACTCTACCAAGACTTGATAAAATTTCAGCTAATGGAATAATTGATGAACAAAAGGAAATAGTTGTTGCAAGTGAGTTTTTAAATAAACTACGAATTAAAGCAAGGCATGTGAATGTTAGAGTTTCAACTCTGAGTGGAGGAACGCAACAAAAAGTACTTGTTTCTAAATCTCTTTTCTCTGAGCCTGATATTTTTATAATGGATGAGCCAACAAGAGGTATAGATGTCGGAGCAAAATTTGATATCTATAATCTTATAAGGGAACTTTCAAGAGAGGGTAAAGCCATTATGTTAATCTCTTCTGAATTGCCAGAGATACTTGGTTTAAGCGACAGAATTTATGTTATGGGTAAAGGGCGAATTACAAAGGAATTTACATCGGTAGAAAATTTGACTCAGGAAGAAATAATGAAATACGCAATTGACTGATAAAGAGGTGGAATGTGAGAATTTTCTTAGAACACTTAAAGACCTTTTTGAAAGAAAATGTAAGAGATTATGCAATGTTTATTGCTCTTCTTGCCATAATGGCGGTTTTCTCATTAATATCCCAAGGGAATTTCCTTGCCCCTGTAAATATTTCCAATCTGGTTAACCAAACAGGCTATTTAGGTGTGCTTTCAATAGGTGTAACGCTTGTTATTGTTATAAGAGAAATAGACCTTTCTATTGGATTTCTATCGGGCTTTCTTGGAGCAATTGCTGCAGTACTAATGAAATTTCACGGCTTTTCGGCTTTGGCTGCGATTTTGATTGCCCTTTCTCTTGGTACATTAGCTGGGCTTTTGAATGGGTCATTGGTGGCATTTTTAGGTGTGCCGTCTTTTGTTGCAACTCTTGCAGGATGGCTTGCGTATCGTGGCGCACTTTTGATGGTTACAAGTGGCACAGGCACTATAATAATAAATAACAATACATTCAATGCTATAGGAAATAGTTTTATTCCTGATATTCCTGGACTTTCTAATTTCTTACCTCAGTATCATAAATTAACTCTTATTCTTGGTATTTCTGGTGTTGTCTTTATAGTTTTATCGTCCATCGCAGGAAGAAGGCGAAATATACAAAGAGGTTTTGATGTAATGCCTTTGGATATATTTATTCTGCAACTCATATTTATTTCAGGGCTACTTTTGTATTTTACATTCAAGCTTGCAGCTTTTAGAGGCATTTCGTGGACTCTTGTTATTGTGCTTATTGTTACGGTTATTTATAGTTTTGTTACAAGTAAAACTTCTTTGGGAAGACATATCTATGCCGTTGGTGGAAATCCAGAGGCAGCAGAACTAAGTGGTATAGAGGTTAAGAAGATTAAATTAATTGTATTTGCATCAATGGGTTTCCTTTCAGGTCTTTCTGGCATTCTATTTGCCTCCCGATTGCAATCTGCGACTACAACTGCAGGAACATTGTTTGAACTTTATGCTATTGCTGGCGCATATATCGGTGGCGTTTCTGCTGCAGGAGGCGTTGGCAATGTTGTGAACTCACTTGTGGGTGCTTTTGTAATGACAACACTTACAAATGGTATGAATTTGTTAGGCGTAGATATTTCTCTGCAATACATCATTCTTGGCATTGTCCTTGCGCTTGCAGTTATTTTTGATGTTGCAACAAGAAGAAGAGGAAAGTAGTTTAGATAAATTTTTCAAAATAGACTTTTTCTCCGTCAAAGCTAAGAAGGATCTTTTTTACTTCTACACCTTTTGATATGGCGTAGAAGTAGTTTTTTGAGAAATCTTTGTCTATACTTTCATTTGGCTTAAATTCAGTTGCATTTCTCATTATAAGAATAAAAATTAAAGGGTTGAAACCGTAATTTAAAGATTCAACAAGTTCAATAAGGTGTCGAGCGCCTCTTTTTGTTGGTGCATCAGGAAATAGTGCAACGCCATCTTTTACAAGGACACATCCTTTAACTTCTATGAGATATTTTTTGTCATTCTTAAGAAGAAAATCAAATCGGCTGTTCAAGAATTTAATTTCTCTTTTTATTGTTAAGTTTTTTGATTCCCCGAATTTGACAATGCCTTTTCGTATAAGAGATTCTGCAATATCGTTGTGATATCTTGAATTAACAAGGACAATCTCTTCCTCAAATTTAACTGCAATTACTTCAAATTCGGTTTTTCTCTTTAGGGAACTAAACTTTTTAAGTAATACTTTGTTTCCTCTCTCTAAAAGGCCTTCAAGTCTTCCTGGATCGTGGATATGTGCAAGCACACTTTTTCCGTTAACTTCGACAACTCCTAAAAACTTATTGAGCCTTTCAATAAAAGTGCCTTCAAAATCCGTTATGATTTCAAAAAGTTGTTTTTTCACTTTTTCCCTCTAAAGGATATTGAAAGAGATCCAATTTTTATGATTTCGGAATATTATCTTCTTCGATTGGCGCATTCTTAAATTGCCTTATGCTTCTTCTTCCTTTAATTGTTTCGAGTAAATCGCCCATTATTAAATTATGCTTATGAAAACAGTTCCTCAGAAAAATATCTTTCACCTCTATCTGGTGCAACTGTAACTACTCTTTTAAGACCGTATTTTTCTTTTACAATTTTTGCGGCAAGTACATTTGCGCCTGTCGATGGTCCACCAAGAATGCTTTCTTTGAGTGCAAGCTCTTTTGCAAACATTCTTGCATCGTTACTTTTGATGGTTAGAATTTCATCGATAATAGTTAGGTCAAGAATTTCAGGTTTAAATCCTGCACCTATACCTTCAATTGAATGTGCGTCTCTCAATCCCTTAGAAAGATACGGTGATTCTTCAGGTTCAACACCAATAACCTTTACTTTCTTTATAAATTTTTTAAGCATTTTTCCAACACCTGTTATTGTTCCACCTGTGCCAATCCCAGCAACAAATGCATCAACGTCAAAATCCATATCTTTTAAGATTTCATAGGCTGTTCCCAATTCATGCGCCTTTGGATTTGAAGGATTTCCAAATTGATTGAGCATGAGTTTTGCAACACCTCTCTCAATAATTCTCTTTGCTTCTTCTATAGCACCACTCATTCCTAAAGATCTCTCTGTAAGAACAACTGTTGCTCCAAAACTTTTTATAAGGGTTAATCGTTCTTTGCTTAAATTATCGGGCATTGTCAAAATGATTTTAATTCCAAAAAATTTTCCGATAGCACTTAACGCAATACCTGTATTTCCAGAAGTCGGTTCAACAATTGTATCTCCTTCTTTTAATAATCCTTCAACAAGTGCATCTTTTATCATAAAATATGCAGGTCTATCTTTCACACTTCCGAATGGGTTTAAATATTCAAGTTTTACAAATATGTTTGGATTTTCTTTTAATTCTACAATAGGAGTGTTTCCTATTACTTCAAGCAACTTTTTCATTTGCTCCTCCTTTTACAATTTTTGCCTTGACGCCAACAACAGTTGAATAAGGCGGGATATCTTCCAATACAACACTATTTGCACCAATTTTTACAAAATCACCGATTGTAATATTCCCAAGAATTGATGCATGGTTTCCTATAAGGCAATTTCTTCCTATTGTTGGGTGTCTTTTGCCGCTTTCAACTCTTCTTGCACCGAGTGTAACGCCATGGTAGATAATCGTATTCTTCCCAACATATGTAGTTTCTCCGTTAACAACGCCAAAGCCATGATCAATCATAACAGGTGTTTCAAGAACAGCCCCCGGATGAATATCCATGTTGTATTTGAGTTTTGTTCTAATATAAAGGAGCTTTGCTAAGACTTTGTGTCCGCTCTTGTATAAAGCATGATAAATGCGATAGTTTAAAAGTCCTCTGAAAGAAGGTGTAAATATGATTTCAAGTGGTGATTCAACTGAGGGATCATTTTCTCTGTAAAACCTCAAATCCTCTAAAATTTGTAGGAGGAGATTTTTTACATCCATAAACTCCTCCTAATCTTCCGTTTTCCATTTTTTAACCTCCCTTGCATTTAAATTTTGGAAAAATTATAACATAATTAGTAATAATTTCAAAACATCATATTTTAATTTGTCTTACTTTTTTATCAATGTTGCAAAACTGAAAGAATTATTGTATATTCAATTGAGGTTATTATGCTAATAGTTTCAGATATACACTATTCAATTCAGGGAAAAACACTTTTAAAAGATGTGTCCTTTACTGTTGATAAAGATCGAAAATTTATTATTGGGGAAAATGGTTCAGGAAAGACTACACTTCTTGACATAATTGTTGGTCTTAAATCGCCTGATAAAGGCAGCGTAAAAAGACCAAATTCCATAGGCTATGTTCCTCAAGAGATAAAATCAATTGAAAAAACGGGAATGGAAATTATAGAAGAAGGCATATCGGAGTTAAAAGAGATTGAAAAAATGATTCAAGACCTCGAAAAGGTGGGAGATTTTGGCGAAGAATATTCATTTCTTATGGAAGAGTATGAGCGACTTAACGGATATTCATATCGAAGCGAGATTTTATCGATGCTTCACGATTTTGACCTTGACGAAGAGACTGTTTCAAAGCCTCTTTCAATGATGAGTGGCGGGGAAAGAACGAAGTGCCTTATAATTAAATCAATTATTTCTAAACCTGAACTTCTTATACTTGATGAACCAACAAATAACCTTGATATAGAAACAATAGAAATGCTCGAAAGATACCTTTTGCAGTTTAAAGGCGGACTGCTTATTGTTTCGCATGATAAAACCTTCATAAATAAGATTGCAACCCACATACTTTATCTTGATAATGGTTCAGTAAAGGAATATGCGGGGAATTATGACAAGTTTATTAAAATAAAGGCGATCGAAGATGAAACCCTTAGAAGTGAGCGAGAGCAAATACTTATTTACCTTGAAAAGCAGAGGAGATTTATTGAGAAATTTCGTTATGGTACGCGTTCAAAACAGGCGCTTTCCAGAGAAAAGATGATTGAGAAAATCATTGTGCCTGAAGAAAAAATGCGAAAAGAAATAAAAATTAATATCGATAGTGCTGATATTGGCTCTTTCAAAGTCCTTGAATTGAAAAATATTTCGAAATCCTACAATGGAAAGACAATTTTGAAAAATCTTAACTTCACAATCACTCGTGGCGAACGACTCGCAATCATTGGGAAAAACGGAGTTGGCAAATCTACACTTTTAAAGATCATTGCAGGATTTGAAAAACCTGATTCAGGCTCTGTTTATATTGGGCCAAGCGTCGAAATGCGATACTTTCCGCAAGATGAGTTTGTTTTGAATAGTGAGGATACGCTTTTAAATTTGATGCTTAAAGAAGGACTCGAGGTGAGTGAAGCAAGGAATTACCTTGCAGAGTTTAATTTTATTGGTGAGGAAGTCTTTAAGAAGGTTTCTGAACTTAGCGGCGGTGAGAAAAGAAGACTTCTTATCGCAAAATTGAATCTTGTAAATTCAAATTTTCTTGTCCTTGACGAACCAACGAATCACCTTGATATTGAAACAACGGAGGCATTAGTTGAGGCGCTTAAAAATTATAGAGGGACAATTCTTTTAGTGAGTCATGATAGGTATCTTATAAAGGCTATTACTCATAAGGTGTTTACGCTTGCTAATGGAAACCTTCAAGATGACTTAATAGCACATACAAAGAAGGAAAATAATAAGAAAGATAACTTAAAACAAAAAGAAATAAACAAATTAAAAGCAAGAATTCAGTATCTTGAAAAATTACTGAAAGAATCTAAAAACAAGAAAAGAGAAGAAGAGCTTAAAATTTTGAGAAAAAAGCTTGAGAGATTAAATAATTAACCTATAAACTTTCTGATTTGTGCAGCCCTTAAAGTCAGTTCGTCGATATTGTAGTTTTTTAAATCAAGTATGGTTGAGGCGATTGCCTTTGATATTTCTTTGTGCTCTTCATTAGTTTCAAATGATATACCAAACTCTTCAATCTTTCTAATTATTTTCTTAGGAAAGAAAGGAGAGTCAATATTTGCAAAAGTTAGAGCGTCTTTGATGTCGTTTTCGAAATTTTGATACAGGGATTTAATTTTAAAATAATCGTCTTTTTCGATTGCTTCTAACTCTAAAATTTCAGGCGGTACACCAACCGAATAAAGGCTTCCTGTAAAGGTGATAGCACGAGGAAGTTTCACCTTTGCGTTTTCTCTTGCATATCCAAAAAGCCCTATATGAAGTTTCCTTTTTCTTCTTGCTGGAATATGTTTTGCAACCTTGTTTATAACTGGGGCAAGGTTTTCTATGTGTTCTAAGTATGTTTTTGAGGCACGATTGAAAAAGTCAAATACATATTCTTCATCAATTTCCTTTGGATTTGTTGGAATTATTCCTTTTAATTGTTTTATACCTTCAACAACTTCATTTACAGGATAGTCATATTTAAAAGCAGATTGAATCGTATAAGTATGGACACTTCTATATTCATCAGCGATTTTTATTACATTGTTTGGCTTGAGATTGCCTCTAAAAGGCGAAGATCCTACACCTACGATTGGATAAATTGGAATTCCAGTTTTATTTGATAGTTTCCATAGTCTATATAAGGCAAGTTTCACTAACATTACGGCATTAATAAGTCCGTAATTCATTGCAGGGTCAGAGCGTGCAAGAAAAACTCTTAAATAGTCAATTTCTTTACCTTTTACATATTCTTCTACAATCTTATCCGAATTTACAATATGTTCAAAGTCCTCAAAGAGAGGAATTACATTTATTTTCTTAGGTTTAAATTCTCCAATCCAATCCTTTATTCTTATATCGTTATCGAAAATTGGCTTGTCTTCTTTTTTAACTACAAAATCAGTGTAGTACCTATAAACTCTTTCAATGCTTTTTGCAGATGTTGTCATTGGGAGAATAACTTCAAAAATAGGAGGAATATCATCCGAGAAAACCGTGTAAGATGTATCAAAAGAACGAGGAATACTCTCTAATGTCTCAAGGATTATTTTTGCTTCCACATTCTCGAACTCTGGATTTGGTATTCTCAACGTGAGAAAAACATCTCTTCCAAGTCTATTCTCTTTGAAAAAGTATTTGTATTTTGAAAGTAGTTTTTTAACAACATAATCATCTCCTTCTTTTCCTTCATAGTCCCACATCTGTTCGCAAGCACCTAAGTGTGAGAATACATAAAACGCTTCCATTACTTCATCTTCGCCATCAAGCTCTGGATTTTTGGCAAAGAATGGTATTGAAACATTGTCTGGATGCTGTGTACTCATGCATCTTGGTATCTTCCTCATATTAGTATGAAATATAATAAAAATTTCTTGTTGAGTCAATAAAAAAAATCTAAAAATTATAAAAAAACTCTGAAGAAATGTTATTAAATCTATATTGTTAATTTTTATTAATTATTTCGTTTGTTAGATCTTGACAAATTTAACAAATTAATTTATAATTTATAACAAAACTTAACAAAGGAGGCTGAAATGTTTGAGAGAAAGAAAACAATAATCGGAATGGTTCACCTTCCTCCACTGCCAGGTACACCACTGTATGATGATTCTCTTGGAATTGATTATATTTATTCACGCATAGAGGCTGATGTTATAAATCTTCAAGAAGGTGGTATAGATTCTATTATGTTCTGCAATGAAAATGATCGTCCATATAAACTTGATGCAAATTATGCTACCGTTGCTACGATGGGCTATGTGATAGGAAAGGTATCTCATCTTGTAAAAGTACCTTTTGGTATTGATGTACTTTGGGATCCGTTTGCAGCAATCTCTCTTGCAAAGGCAACGAAGGCGAGTTTTATAAGGGAGATTCTAACAGGTGTATATGTATCTGATATGGGATTTTGGAACACAAATGTGGGAGAAGTTTATCGATACAAAAAGCTTCTTGATGCAAAAGATGTAAAAGTATTTTTTAACATTTCTGCGGAATTTGCCTATTCTCTTGATAGAAGGCCATTAGATGAGATTGCAAAAAGTGTTGCGTTTTCTTCTCTTGCTGATGTTATCCTTGTTTCTGGTCCAATGACGGGTAAACCACCAACAAAAGAGACACTTGAAAAAGTTAAAGAAAGCGTTGATATTCCTGTTTTTGTAAATACTGGGGTAAATGAAAACAATGTTGAAGAGCTTCTAAGTGTTGCAGATGGTGCAATTGTTGGAACAGCTCTTAAAAAAGACGGTTTTACTTTTAACCCAATTGATGTGGATAGAGTAAAGAGATTAATGGAGAAAGTAAATAAACTGCGATGAGAGACTTAGCTCTGGGTATTGATATAGGCACAACATCTGTTAAGGCAATAGTTGTTGATAGCGTCGGCAGAATTTATTTTGAGAAATCAATAGAACAGAATCTTATAAGTATTGCTCCAAATTTTGCTGAAATGGATGCAAACCTATTTTTTGAAAATACGCTTGAAGTTCTCAAAGATGTTGCAAAAGATGGGCTTGATAAGAGAATTGCTTCGATTGGTATTACAGGAATGGTGCCGACGCTTATTGCTTTGGATGAAAATTTAAACCCTTTAAGATATTCAATTCAGCAAAACGATGCAAGAGCTGTTGAAGAGATAGAATACTTCAAAAAGATAATAGATGAGAATTGGTATTTTGAAAGGACTGCTAATACCATCAATCAGCAACTTATTTTTCCAAAATGGCTCTGGCTTAAAAAACATGAAGCTGATGTTGTTTCTAAGACGAAATACATAATGGGTTCTTACGATTTTGTTTCAACTAAACTAACAAACATGCCCCATGTTGAGGAAAACTGGGCTCTCGAAAGTGGTCTTTTCAATATTAGAAAAATGGATTTTGATGACGAAATTTTGTCTATTGCATCAATTGATAGAAGTATGCTCCCAAAGATTGTAAAACCAAATGAGTTTATAGGTTTTTTAACGGAAGAAGTTGAGAGACTTACAGGATTTAATAGTGGTGTGCCCATTATAGGAGGCTCTGCAGATCATATAGCTTCAACGCTTGCATTAGGTCTTGTGGAAGAAGGAGATCTACTTTTGAAGTTTGGTGGTGCAGGAGATATAATGTTTGTTTCTGATTCGCTAAGGATGGATAAAAGACTATTTCTTGATTTTCATGATATTGAGGGTAAATTTGTAATTAACGGTTGCATGGCTTCAAGTGGATCACTTATAAAGTGGTTTATGAATATTATAAGAGAAACAAGCTTTGATGAAATCACAGAAGAAGCATTCAAAAGCAATATTGGTGCAAATGGCATCATTACCCTTCCATATTTTCTAGGTGAGAAAACACCTATTTTCGATACAAAGGCAAGAGGAGTCATATTTGGACTTCAACTGTTTCACAATAGGGGTGATATCTTTAGATCAATCTTGGAAAGTATTGTCTATGGTTTTCTACACCATATAGATGTTTTAAATGAGATGGGGTTAACAATTAAAAGAGTTTTTATTTCTGATGGTGGTGCAAAAAACCCGCTTATTAGGAGAATAACAGCAGATGCTGTTGGACTTCCAATTAAATATATTAAAACAAACCCTGGTTCATCGTTGGGTGTTGCATTACTTTCTCTATTGAGTGCAAAACTTTTAAGAGACGAAAAAGAAATTGAAAATTTCCTTACAGATTACGAAATTATTGAGCCAGATCTATCGAATACCCAAAAATACAGGGAGTATTTTAGTCTTTACAAGGATCTTTATAAGTCATTAAGGCCTCTCTTCGAGAGACTTTATGAAATACAAAAAACAAAGGAGGTTTAGATGGAGAAGAAACAGAAGTTATTTGTAAGAAACGCAACGGGGCTTGTAAGAGAGCTTACTCCCTTTGATGCGTTTAACCTTGTTTTTGCTGCAATTTTAATTCCTGTTGGAATTTCTCAGGCTCTTCAATTCGGTGCAGCATCTTTTCCAGGCGCAAATATAGCTCTTGCTTTCGTGCTTGGTTCTATTCTTCTTATGGGATTTGGTTGGGTCTATATCTTCTTCACACTAATTATGCCTCGTTCAGGAGGAGATTATGTGTGGGTGAGTAGAACTATTCACCCGCTTGTTGGATTTGTTGTAAATGTGACTTTGACTTTTGTATTTGTTAACTGGGTTGCATTTAACTTTACAACTATGATGACTTTCTTTATGCCTGCTTTTGGATATGTTGCAAATCTTCCAAAATCGTTTATTGATTGGTTTGCAATACCCGGAAATCAATTTTTAGTTGCAACACTTCTTACCATAGCGTTTACTCTAATAATGCTTAAAGGTACCAAGTTTGCTGCAAAGTTTATGAGGATACTTTTTGTAATTGTGTGGATTGGTGTTGGCTTATGGTATATTGGTCTTCTTGCAACCACAAAAGAAGCATTCCAGGCAAGTTTTGCATCAATTACTGGGACTCAACCTCAAGAGATCGTTAATATAGCAAAGAGTGTAGGATATGTCCCACCTGCTGGAATCAATTGGGGAATGACAATACTTGCGATGTTATGGGCATTCCAAAACCTTACAGGATTTGAGTGGACTGGATACTTTGCAGGAGAAATTAAAAATGTAAGAAGAACTGTTATTGTATCTGTATTAGGAGCTCTTATCATAGGTGGTTTACTTTACGCATTAGGTTCCCTTTTTGTATATAAAGCAATGGGATTTGACTTCTTCTCATCACTTTCTTATGTTGGAATGAATGCTTCTGACAAGTTACCTCAAAATATTGTTTTCATACTCCCTGCACTCACAAAATTCTTTAGCTTACCTCAGTTTATAAAGGTTTATATTGCGCTTGCATTCCTTTTGAGTATTGTTTGGTGGACTCCTGCAGGATTTTTACTTGGCACAAGAAACCTTTTTGCATGGGCATTTGATAGATTGGCTCCTGATTGGGTTGCAGATGTTGATCCTAATCTACACACTCCAGTTAAAGCAACAATAATTATGGGACTCTATGTAGAGCTTTTAAACTGGCTTAACATATATGGTGGGTTAGGTGGATATCTTATCAATATAATTGCAGTTATGGCTCTTTGTTTTGTTATAGTTGGGATTGCGGCAATAATTTTCCCATATAAGAAAAAGGATCTATTTGAAAATGCCCCTGATCTTGCTAAGAGGAAATTAGGAAACATTCCTTATATGGTTATTGCTGGTATTGTTACAGTTATTACTTGGGGCACCGTTTTTGTAGCTGCTTTCCTTGTTCCACAATTTGGTTTGAAAGTTGAAGCGCTTGCTATGATAGAAGCATTTTCTGTGCCAGTGATAGCGATTATTTGGTATTTAATTGCAGTCGCTGTAAGAAAGTCACAAGGAATAGATATTACTCAGGTATTTACGGAAATACCACCAGAATAGAGTTCAGTTAGAATTGGGTGTTATTTATGAAATTGACTGAAAATCTTGTAAATCTTGCGCGTGAGCTTATAGACAAGGCTAATGCGGAGGGGACGACCCTCCGCCTCCTTGGTGGAATTGCAGTTTATTTGAATTCACCAAATGGTAGTAAAATTGAAAGCTTAAAAAGAGAATATAAAGATCTTGATTTTGTAGTAAACAGAAAAGGGGTTAAAGGTTTAAATAAAGTATTTAATGATTATGGCCTAATCGAAGATAAACAGTTTAATGCTTTACATGGAGCAACAAGACTTTTATATTACAAGGAAAATGAGTTCCAAATTGATGTATTCATCGGAATTTTTGAGCAGTGTCATAAGATTGATCTTGAACCTCGGTTGGATTTGCTTCCCTATACCATTAGTCTTGGTGATATCTTTTTAACTAAAATTCAAATTCATAAGATGAATGAGAAGGATATAAAGGATATTTTAATGTTATTGATTGATCATGATTTTGGATTATTCTCAAAGGCTGAAAAACCTGAAATTGAATATATATTAAGTATTACCTCTAATGATTGGGGTTGGTACACAACAACAAGAGATAATCTTCTACTATTAAGAGAATTTGAAAAGAGTTATCTTAGAGATGAAAATTTGGATAGAGTTGATAAGATTATTGATTATCTTATTGAGGCAATGGACAATGCACCAAAATCTCTTGCATGGAAGATGCGAAATATTATTGGAAGAAAAATGCCCTGGTATGACGAACCAGAAGAAGTTAGATTAGAATAGGAGGAAAAGTAATGATAAAAATCTTTTTTACAACTGATATACACGGTTCCGAGAGGTGTTTTAGGAAATTCGTGAATGCAGGCAAATTTTATAATGCAAATATTCTTATTTTAGGTGGCGACATCACCGGCAAAGGATTTGTCCCAATAGTAAGATTAAAAAATGGTTATTATGAAGCAAATTATCAAGGAAACGAAGAGATAGTTTCAAAAGATGAACTTCCCAAGCTTGAGGAAGAAATAAGATTTAATGGACTTTATCCATATGTTACTACAGAAGAGGAGCTTGAAGTTATAGAAAAAAGTCCAGAAAAAAGAAGGGAAATTTTTAAATTTGTAATTAAACATACTCTCGAAGAATGGATGGTGCTTGCAACTGAAAGGCTGAGGCCTCTTGGAATTAAAATTTTCGTATCTCCTGGAAATGATGATGATCCAGTTGTTGATGATGCACTTTTTGTTTCAAAGTATGTAATTAATCCTGATATGAAGGTTATAGAAATATATGATAATGTTGAGATGCTTTCTTATGGGTATTCAAATCCCACACCTTGGAATTCCCCTAGAGAGAAAACTGAAGAAGAGATTTACAATGATTTGAAATCTCTTGCAGGGCAAATGGATTATAATAAGTTTACAATTTTTAATATACATGTGCCACCTTTTAATACTCCTCTTGATATAGCTCCAAAACTTGATAAAACTCTTAAACCTGTTGTTGAAGGTGGTTCGGTTGCAACAGAAAATGTTGGAAGTAAGAGTGTAAGAAGAATTATCGAAGAATTTCAACCTGATTTAGGTTTACACGGACATGTCCATGAATCTCCCGGAAGTGTAAAGATTGGAAAAACCCTTTCTTTAAATCCCGGCAGTGAATACTCTGATGGAATTTTGAGAGGTGTTTTAATTAATCTTGACGAGAAAAAGAAGAAGTTCACTTTCCAATTTACGATGGGATAAAATGGATGAACTTAATTTCACAATTGATATTGCAAAAAAGGCAGGCAAAATAATAGAAAAAAATTTTAAGAGTGATTTTTCGGTGAGGCATAAAGGTCTTACCGATCTTGTCACAAGTATTGATTTAACTGTTGATGAATTTATAAGGAATACCATTAAAAAGTATTTTCCGCTATACGGTATTCTTTCAGAAGAAGGTGGGCTTCAGAAAGGTAGTTCAGAAAAAGTTTTTGTATTTGATCCTCTTGATGGCACGACTAACTTTGTTAAGGGTTATCCTAATGTATGCGTTTCAATTGCCCTTCTAAGAGAAGGGGAAGTTTCGATCGGTGTAATTTATAATCCGATTTCTGATGAGCTTTTTTATGCATCACGCGGAAATGGGGCGTTCAAAAATTTGAAGCAAATCTCAGTATCTACAACCAGTGATTTGTCATCTTCATTACTTGCAACAGGTTTTCCATATGATTTTACTGAATATTCAAATTTCCCACAGTTTGAAGCACTCTTTAGAAAGAGTCTCTCCGTAAGAGTTGATGGCTCTGCCGCTCTCGATCTTGCGCGTGTTGCAGAAGGTGTAATTGATGGATATTGGGAAAGGGGTTTGAACATATGGGATATTGCTGCTGGCTCGCTTGTGGTAGAGGAAGCACATGGGGTTGTATCTGATTTTTTGAGCGGATCAGATTATCTTAAAAAGGGTGAAATCGTTGCTGCAAACGAATTACTCCATAAAAGAATTCTCGAGGTGCTTCATGATATATGAAGAAAGAGCAAAGATAATTCTTGAAAAACTTGAAGAAAAAGGAAGTGTTCAAATTAACGATCTTGCAAAATTACTTAATGTTTCTGAAATGACTATAAGAAGGGATCTTTCTCGCCTTGAACATGAAGGTCTTTTAAGAAGAGTATATGGTGGTGCAGTAAGCACTCGGGGTAGAAGTTTTGAACCACCATTTATTGTAAGGGAAACAAAAAACAAAAAAGAGAAGGAACTAATTGGTCGCATTGCTGCAACTCTTGTTTCAGATGGTGATTCAATTGCACTTGATGTAGGTACAACAACAATTGAAGTTGCAAAGCATCTTTCTAACCGTCATAATCTTACCATTATTACGCCAAATCTTCACATTGTTAATTTACTTGCAAACAAAAGAGAAATAAGATTAATTTTACCGGGTGGTATTCTTAGAAGCGGAGAGCTTTCACTTACAGGAGAAATTGCAGCAAGAAACCTTGAGCAGTTTTTTGTTGATAAATTGTTCCTTGGAATTGGAGCTATTGATAAAGATGCAGGACTCACTGAGTATAACCTTGATGATGCACTTATCAAGAAAGCACTTATTAAAAATGCTAAAGAAGTCATTGTTGTTGCAGATTCAAGTAAATTTGATAAGGTTGCATTTTCATTTGTTGCAAGTTTTAGTAATATTCATTATCTTGTTTCAAATGAAAGTCCAAAAGGATCGCTTTTAGAGAAATTGAAACAAAACAATGTAAAAATATTAACTAAGGAGGTTTGAAATGTTGCTTAAGGATAAAATAATTGCCATTACAGGTGGAGGTTCAGGTATAGGAAGAGCGTGTGCAATTGCTTACGCAAAGGAAGGAGCAAAGGTCTTTGTACTTGATTTCAATTTTGACCTTGCCAAAAAAGTTTCTTATGAGATAAATAATTTCGGTGGCATTGCTTTTCCTTTGAAAGTAGATGTAACAAATAGAGATGAAGTAAAAAATGCTGTTAATGAAATCTATGAGCAGTTTAAACGAATTGATGTGTGGCACAATAATGCTGGGGTTTCAACAATGAATAAATTTCTTGACCTAACAGATAAAGATTGGGATTTCAATATGGATGTTAATGCAAAAGGAGTTTTTATATGTTCTCAGGAAGTTTTGAAAAAGATGGTCAACCAAGATATCATAGGCGAAGTTAGAGGCAAAATTATTAACACTGCAAGCATGGCAGGAAAAAGAGGAAATGCTCCATTTCTTGCCCATTACGTAGCAAGCAAATTTGCCGTTGTTGGTTTGACTCAAGCACTTGCAGGAGAGTTTGCACCCTATAAAATCCTTGTTAATTCAATTTGCCCTGGATATGTAAAAACGAGCATGCAAGAAAGAGAAGTAAGCTGGGAATCAAAGTTAAGGGGAATATCTGAGGAAGAAGTGCGAGAGCTTTATATTAAGGATACGCCACTTGGGAGATTACAAACAGCTGAGGATGTGGCAGGAGTTGCAGTATTTCTCGCATCTGACCTTTCAAATTTTGTTACTGGCGAAGCAATTAATGTTAATGGTGGTTCATTTATGGATTAAATATGAAAGAAAATTATCTTGAGCTAAGAAACATTAAAAAAACCTACGGAAGTGTAATAGCAGTGAATGACTTCTCACTTTCCGTAAATGAAGGTGAATTAGTTTCTCTTTTGGGACCTTCTGGGTGTGGAAAAACAACTCTTTTAAGAAGTATCGCTGGCTTTGAGAAAGTTGATTCAGGTGAGATTCTTGTAGATGGTAAAGTTATAAATGATATTCCTCCAGAGAAAAGAGATGTTGCAATAGTTTTTCAATCTTATGCTCTATTCCCGCATATGACTGTTTTTGATAATGTGGCATTCTCTTTGATGATAAAGGGCGTTCCTAAGAAAGAACAGGAAGAGAATGTAATGCCTCTACTTGAGATGCTTAGAATATCCAACCTAAAAGATAGATTTCCACGTCAGTTATCTGGAGGTCAGCAGCAAAGAGTTGCGCTTGCAAGAGCTCTTGCTAAAAAACCAAAAATATTGCTATTAGATGAGCCACTTTCTGCACTTGACGCGAAGGTTAGAGAAGAGGTAAGAGTTGAAATAAGAAGAGTTCAAAAAGAATTAAGTATCACTTCGATTTATGTAACCCATGATCAATCCGAAGCGCTTTCTATATCTGATAGGATTGTGGTAATGAACGCAGGAGTTATTCAGCAGGTAGGTACACCTGTCGAAATTTATCGTAATCCTAAAAACTTATTTGTTGCAAATTTTGTTGGTGTTGCAAATATCTTTCATGGTAAGGCTTCAAGAAATAAATTTGAGTGGCATGGTGTGGAATTTATTATAGACAACCCAGAAATGTTTGGAGAATTTGCTTTGGCGGTAAGACCAGAAATGATGAAAATTTCCAAAATTCCCCAAGGCAAAAACTCTTTCAAAGCAATTGTAGATGTTACAACTTTTCTTGGTTCTTTTGCAAGAATAACCCTTAAGGCATTTTCTGAAATGATTCATGTTGATGTATCAATTGAAGAAGCTTCTAAATATAACAAAGGTGACGAAGTCTATGTTTCATTTGCAGAGAACTCTGCATTACTTATTGAAAAATGATTAGATTTGGCTTTTCTTATAGCGATAACTTGAAAACTTATGATTTAGAAAGACTCTATATTGAAGGTTTAAGAGTCTTAGAGTTAAGCTCACAAACACCTAAGGATTTTATTAAAAGCGCAAGGTTTCTTCAATTTGAATTTACTTTTCATGTGAATTTTTTGAGAGGAATGAACCCTTCATATCCAATTGAAGATATAAGAAGGAGCATTGTTTCAGAAATGATTAAGGAGATAGAGTATGCGAAGGATCTAGGTGCATACAATATTACGGTTCATGGTGGATACATCTCTTGGTTTGATTTCATTGACGAGAATCTCGCTGAATATAAAGCCTATGATGAAATTGCTCAAAAAGAACGTATGCTACATTTGAAGGCACTTAAGGAATCTTTAGAAGAGATAATAGATCGGTTTTCGAATGTAAAAATATCAGTTGAAAATCTTTACTTTCCTTTTGAGCTTCTGAATAACCCATACGAATTGAAGGATTTCGTTTATCAGTTTAATAAACTCTATATAACACTTGATTTTGGTCATGCAAAAATTTCTAAATATAGGATTTTTGATTATGTTAATTTAGTTTCTGATCGTATTGCAAAGCTACATTTACATACGAATGATGGAAAATATGACCTTCATAGACCTATTGAGAGCGACCTTATTGATAATGATTTTTCAGATTCTCTCATTAAGTTAAACAGTTTAGATAAAGAAATTATTGGAATTATTGAATTGCATAGGGATTACAGCGCTATTTCGAAAAGTTTTAAAAATATTAAAAATCTTTTAGAAGGAGGTGTAGTATGAAGAAACTACTAGCATTTTTAGTAGTTGCAGTGCTTTTGAGTTTGTTGTTAACCGGTTGTAAAACTTCAACCACAACGACAACTCAAACAGGTAAGAGTGTTATGGAAGAGCTTGCTAATGCGGCAAAGGGTGAAGGCGGAGTTATTAACTCCTATGGTATGCCAGATGTTTGGGCTAATTATGGCGAAATCTTTGGAGAATTTGAGAAACTCTATGGAATAAAGCACCAGGATATAGATATGGGCTCATCGGTTGTTTATTCGAGAATGAAAGAGGAAAATGCTTCCAAAAATGACATTGCTGACCTGAAGCCATCTTATGCAATGAAGCTTGCAAATGAAGGTTATACAAGTGACTATAAGGTTAGTGTGTGGGATAAAATTCCTGAAGGGCAAAAAGGAGTTGCTTCAAATGGTTCAGTATGGCAAGCTGCATACAAAGGGACACTTGGTTTCATAGTTAATACAAACATTGTTAAAAAGGTTCCTCATACCTGGGCTGAACTCAACGATCCGCAGTACAAAGGGCTTGTAAGCTATCTTGATCCAAGAGCTACAGGCACTGGTGTTAATACTGTTGAGGCAATATCTTATGCAATGTCAGGAGATCCATATAATTATAAAGCGGGGATAGATTTTTTAGTTAAGCTTCATAAGAATGGAATTATCGCTTCGGTTGATCCAAAGGTTGATGTAAGCAAGTTCCAAAGAGGAGAAGTTGCTATACTTATTAACTTTGATTACAATCTTCTTCTTTGGAGGGATACGCTTGGAGTACCTGCAGAAGTTGTAATTCCAACAGATGGTACCATTGCAGTTGGTGGCGGCGTAATAATGGCAAAAAATGCTCCACATCCCAACACTGCAAAACTGTTCCTTGAATTTTTGTTTTCAGAAAAAGGACAACAACTCTTTGCAAAGGCGTATGTAACTCCAATTAGACCAGATGTGCAGATACCACCTGAGATTGCTTCAAAATTCCCACCCAAGGAGGAGTATTCTAAAGTTGCATTTATTGATTACACAAAGGATGGAGAAATATCACAAGCTTTACAAAATGCTTGGGCACAAGCTGTTGGAGCAAAATAGACTTATTATAGTCGGGGAGGACACTATTCCTCCCCGCAAAAAGGGTGATTCAAAGTGAAAAACATAAGAAGGGATTTTCTTTTAATTTTACCATTCTTTGTATTTTTAGGCTTTTTTGAAATATATCCAATTTTAAATCTTTTTGTCAAATCTTTTTTTAGCGATAAAGGATCTTTCACTCTACAGTATTACAGGAATATATTTTTATTAGACCAATATAGATTAGCCATTAGAAACAGTTTACTATTTTCTACTTCTGCAAGCCTTTTCGGAGGTATTTTAGGAACGTTTGTAGGATATTTTATCTCTCATTTAAAGAGATCTACTAAGAATTTTCTATTGTCTCTTTACTCCCTTCCTCTTACACTATCTGGTCTGGTTGTTGCATTTGCATTTATAGTTTTACTTGGACGGAATGGTGTTCTTAATCAAATAATAAGACTTCTTTTTCATTTGCCTAAAGATTACTATATAGACATCTATTCATGGCCTGGAATAGTTTTTGTATATGGTTTTTTTCAAATACCTTTAATGACACTTACAATGGCAGCAGTTTTTGAGAATCTCGATAAGAGTATTGTTGAGGCCTCCAAAAATTTGGGTGCTACAACTTTTCAAACTTGGAGATATGTTATTATTCCTTCGCTTGCGCCTGGTTTTGTGTCCGGTTTAAGTATACAATTTGCAGGAATGCTTGGTGCTTTTGGTACTGTTCTTGCACTTGTTGGCGGAGAAAAGAATCTCCTATCGATTCAGATTTATTTCCAAACTTCTGAATCAACCTATAATCTACCGCAGTCAGCTGCTCTTTCTGTGGCTTTGATTTTAATTATATCCGTTGTCCTTTCGATACTCAATTTAGTTGAGAGAAAACTTAAACCGGGAGGATAATAAATGAAAAAGAAAATTTTAGAAAATTTAGTAATAATTCTTCTTGTTTTGTATATTGTTGTTCCAATATCAATGCCAATAATATTTTCATTTTCTAAGTTTTGGCAGGGAATATTACCACAAGGTTTTACGCTTGAGTGGTATGCACAGATTATTAAGAGGCAGAAAAACTATTCGGCCTTAATGGTTTCTCTTTTTGTTGCCACGTCTGCAACTCTTATTTCTCTTACTATTTCATTGCCGGCTGCTTATGTTGTTAATAGGCTCAAAGGACGCTTTGGAGAAGCGCTTAAGAATTTTATAAATATACTTCCTATGATATTTCCTCCTGTTATTGTTGGTTCAGCTTTAATTCTTGCTTTTTCAAAGCCCCCTTTAGCCTTTAATGGTTCACTTTTTATGGTGATTGTTGCTCATACTCTTTTAGGATTTCCATATATGTTCAGAAATACTTTAGCTTCATTTAGGACAATCGACGAGATAACACTTTCAGAAGCAGCGCAGAGTCTTGGTGCGTCTCTTGTTGAAAGGTTTAGATATGTTATTATTCCAAATGTTATTCATGGCATAACAGTTGGTGCGTTGCTTGTTTTTGCAATTTCAATAGGAGAGTTTGAAGTAACAAGCATGGTTGCTGGTTTTACAGGACAGACACTACCTTTGCAACTTTTCCAGCAGATAAGAAATGATATGAGGGTTGCATCAGCAATCTCGGCTTTCCTTATATACATTTCTTTACTTTCCTTCATAGGCATTACTTATATCACAAGCAAAACACGAAAAGATTGAACACGAAACTTAGAAATTAATTTTAAAGTAGGTATTATAAAGTTTTTTGTAATAATTCTTTTCATAAAAATTTTTTTTATTTTCATTTTTGTTATAAAATTTGTCAATTGGGCAAAACCCAAATTTTGAAAGGAGGTAGAGTATGAAGAAACTGATTGCAATCCTTGCAATCGTAGTAATGATTG
>NZ_JBMFSR010000008.1:0-37147 GCF_049967455.1 Caldisericum sp.
GTCCCGATGGAATTTCAAAATCTGCAGCAGCACAGCATTCTGAATCAATAGAGACAATTTTTATGCATATTCCTGGAATAAAGGTTATAATACCTTCAACTCCTTATGATATGAAAGGTCTTTTTAAAACTGCGCTCAGAGCAGATGATCCCGTTATCTGCTTTGAACACAAGATGCTTTATAAAATGAAAGGACCTGTTCCTGAGGAAGAATACTATATTCCATTCGGTGTTGCTGACGTTAAAAAGGAAGGAAAAGATGTAACTGTTATTGCGACTTCAAGAATGGTTCATGAGTCGCTTGCTGCTTCGGAGGAACTGGAAAAGGAGGGGATAAGTGTTGAAGTTATTGATTTAAGGACACTTGTGCCCTGGGATAAGGAAACAGTCTTTAAATCCGTCAAGAAGACTCATAAGGTTGTTATAGCTCATGAAACATGGCGAAGAGCAGGGTGGGGCGCTGAAATTGCTGCAACAATCCAAGAGGAACTTTTTGATTATCTCGATGCCCCCATTAGAAGAGTTGGTGCAAAAAACGTTCATATTCCTTTTTCACCTCCTTTACAAGACTTTGTGATTCCTGATAAAAATAGCGTAATTGAAGCAATAAGGAGTGTGCTTTGATGTTTGAGATAAGAATGCCCAAGTTTGGGCTCTCAATGGAAGAGGGTACAATAACAAAATGGTACAAACAAGTTGGTGATTATGTCAAAAAGGGCGAGCCTCTTGTAGAAGTTGAATCAGAGAAAATCATTAATACACTCGAATCTCCATTTGAGGGATTTCTAAAGGTCATAAAGGTTAAAGAGGGCGAAAGCGCAAAAGTTGGAGATGTTATTGCTATACTTGGCGAAGAGAAGGAAACTATCCAACCAGAAATTATACAAGAGACAAAATCTGGATCAAAAGAAGAGGTTATAGGTGAAGAAACTCATCATATACAAAAGGAAGTCAAGGAAGACTTAATATTAGCCTCTCCTGCGGCAAAAAGGCTTGCAAGAGAACATAATATAGACCTTACACAAATTAAAGGAACCGGTCCTTCTGGAAGAATTGTTGAAAGTGATGTGCTTGCTTTTATTGAAAGCATGAAAGAAATAAAACCAACTTCCAAAAAATTACCTATTGATCCTGTTAGGAAGAGGATTATAGACAACCTTGTTAAGTCTTATAAAGAATCAGTTCTTGTAACAAACATTACGAAAATTGATTTAACAAATCTATTAAGACTAAAGGAAAATTTTCCTGGTATAACACTTACTGTATTTTTTGTAAAGATAGTATCAGAGGTTTTGAAGGAATTTCCGAAGTTTAATTCCCATTTTGATGGGGTTGAGTTGGAGATTTTTGACGCAGTAAATATTGGTGTTGCATTCGATACTGATAAAGGACTTGTAGTACCTGTAATTAAAGATGTGGGTAATAAATCACTAAGGGACATAGCCAATGAACTTGATAATCTCAAGAACAGAGTCAAGGAAGATGCGTTGAAAGTAGATGATTTAACAGGTTCTACTTTTACTATAACCAATCTTGGAATGATGAGAACAGACTTTTTTACACCTGTTTTAAATGGTAAAGAGGTTGCAATTCTCGGTATTGGAAGAGTTTTAAAAGAACCTGTTATCATCGAAAACCAGATAGTTGTAAGAGAATTTGCATACTTTAGTTTGTCTTATGATCACAGAATTGTGGATGGTGCAGACGCTGCAAGATTTTTAGGGAAACTTGCCGAGTATATTGAGCAAGAGAGTAATTTACAAAAATTAAATAAAATTTAAAAGAGGAGGTAAAGTATGAAGAAAGTAGTAGCAATCTTTTTAGTTGTAGCATTTATGTTTGGCTTTGTACGTTTTAGCCCTGCGATTGCTGCATCTCAAGTTGTAATCAAAATGACTATTGGTAATCCTAAGGCTTATGTTGATTCAAAAGTTGTAACTCTTGATTCTCCTCCAATCATTGAGAATGGAAGGACGCTTGTCCCATTTAGATTTATTGGAGAATCTATTGGTGCAAATATTGGTTGGGATGGAACAAAGAAAGAAGTGAGCTATGTGTTTGGGGATATAAACCTTAAACTTACCATTGGTTCTAATAAAGCCGTAGTGAATAATGTTATTAACATGCTTGACGTTCCCCCAAAGATTGTTTCTGGGAGGACACTTGTTCCTGTAAGATTTGTAACTGAGACGCTTGGAGCAAAGGTCGGTTGGGATGCAAATACAAGAACTGTAACTATTACTGCCTCAACAACACCGCCAAAAATTACTTTTAAGCCAAAAGCGGAGTATACGATGCAGGTAAATGTTGGTCCTGCTTTTGATTGGGGAAAGGGCGCTCAAAAATGGGCTGATCTTGTAAAAGAGAGGACAAATGGTCTTATAAATATCAAGCCTTATTTTGGAAGTTCTTTACTTCAGGGAAAACAAACTAACTGGTTCCAAGCAGTATCTGAGGGAAGCATTGATTTTGTAATGGATTCAACAATTAATGCTTCTGGTGTGGTGCAATCTCTCAACCTTTTCTCATTGCCATTCTTTATAAATACATATGAGAATGTGGATAAAATAGAAAATGGTACTGCAGGTAAAATGATTATTGATCAAATGGAAAAACTTGGGGTTGTTCATCTTGCCTGGGGAGAAAATGGTTTTAGGCAGCTTACTAATAGCAAACGACCAATAAAGACACCAGAGGATATGAGAGGACTCAAATTTAGGGTAGTTGGCTCTCCTATATTTGTTGATATCTTTAAAACACTTGGTGCAGATGCTGTTTCTATGAACTGGGGCGATGCAGTTACGGCATTCCAACAAGGTGCAGTTGATGGTCAAGAGAACCCATATGGTGTTTTGATTCCCGTTCAAATTTGGCAGTATCACAAATATCTTACAAACTGGAATTATGTAATTGATCCTCTTATTCTTGGCGTAAGCAAACAAACCTGGGATAAATTCCCTCCTTATATACAGAAAGCAATTAAAGATTCTGCTCTTGAAGCTGCAGAATGGGAAAAGGCTATGGTAAGGCGTGGTCTTGATGGGTTTATTTCTATAAATATATTGAAGAACAAATTTGGTGACACCCCTAATATACTTGATATGGTAGGTTATGTAAGAAGTAAGGGCATGCAGATTATTGATTTAACACCAGAGGAAAGACAGCAATTCATTAACGCAACCAAATCTATTTACGATAAGTGGATTCCAATAATTGGAGAGGATATTTATAACGCTGCTTTAAAGGATATGGGTAAATAAACACAAGGGAGGTGTAATCCCTCCCTTTTTAAATTTAAGGAGGTAAGGTGAAAGAGCTAAAGATAGAAGAGGTACTTGTCGTCATAATAATAAGCATAATGGCTATCTTGGCATTCATAAACGTTCTAAGTAGATTTATATTCCACATATCATTTGCTGCAACAGAAGAAATTGAAATAAATATGTTTGTTTGGATAACCGTTCTTGGTATTGCAATGGCTTTTGAGAAAGGTTCGCACCTTGGAATGAATCTTGTGTTTGATAAATTTCCAAAAACACTTAAGTTAATTGCTGTTATTATTTCATCTCTTCTTGCAATATGGCTATTTGCAACCGTAGATTATTATGCAATAAAGGATGTGATAAGAGATTTAACGCTTTATCATTCTCGTTCTGAGGCACTCAACATTCCTGTTTGGATATACACAATCGGCACCCCTATATTTTCGATCTTTGTATTTAAAAGCATAATTGTTTTCACGGTTAAAAATATAAGTGCGATTGTCGGAGGCGCAAAATGAGTCCAGCATTAATCTTATTTGGTTTATTTATACTTCTTATCGTTATAGGTGCGCCAATAGGTACTGCAATTGGAGTTGCTGGTGTTTTTGGAATCCTAAGGTACGACCTTGGTGTAACTATGATCGCCAAAAATTTTATTGCAGGTATTGCTAAGTTTCCTCTTATTGCTATACCCTTCTTTGTTCTTGAAGGTGAGTTACTTGCAAAAGGGGGTCTTGCTAAAAAGATATCTGATTTTATTATAATTCTTGTTGGAAGAGCTCGTGGTGGACTTGCGATTGCTGCGGTTGCTACTGCTGCTTTCTGGGGATCTATCTCTGGGTCAGGACCTGCAACAGCTGCAGCCATTGGGTTAATTTTTATTCCTTCAATGATTGAGCAGGGATATCTTGATACATTTGCTGCATCAGTTGTTGCAGCATCAAGCGGACTTGCAATTATTATCCCACCAAGCATTGCCTTCATCGTATATGGAAATATAACAGGAGTCTCGATTGGCGCTCTCTTTTTGGGTGGAATTCTCCCTGGACTTGTTATGATGGGATTTTTTATGATAATAACATACATTATTTCCAGAAAAAGAAACTATCGTGGAATTAGAGAAAGAGGAAGCCTAAAAGAGATATGGAATGCCTTTAAAGAAGCTATATGGGCAATTCTTGCTCCAGTTATTATTCTTGGTTCAATTTATGCAGGAATTGCAACACCAACTGAGTCGGCTGTTATTTCAGTTTTTTATAGTTTGTTTGTGGGGCTTTTTGTTTATAAGAGCCTCGGTAGAAAAGAGATAATCGACTCTCTAATAGGAACAGCAGTTACCTCAGCTGTTGTTATGTTTGTTGTAACATTTGCTGGAATTTTTTCAGTAACCGAAGCTACACTTGGTATTATTGATGCGGCAGGAAATTTTGTCATTAGTGTTGCAAAAAGCCCGATTGCTTTTCTTTTATTAGTGGATTTGGTTCTATTTATTGCCGGGTTTTTCTTGGATGCTATTTCAATTCTTTATGTTATTATGCCAATTTTCTTGCCTGTTCTTCAGGCATTTAAAATTGATCCGCTCTTTTTTGGTGTAGTAGCAACTGTTGCTCTTGCCATTGGTCAGATTACACCACCTGTTGCAGTTAATCTTTATGTAGTGTCAAATCTTATTAAGAAACCTCTTGACGAAACCTCAAAAGAAATTTGGCCATTTGTTGCTTTTGCAATAATAGGTTTGCTTTTAATTACATTTGTACCGAAACTTTCTCTTTTAATCCCTATTGCTTCTAAACTCTATACTCCATAAGTATTTCGAATTTGGGTTTTTATGCCTCGAAGGTTGACTTCGGGGCAATTTTTATTTCGTATAGAGTTAAACTTCTTGTTTGAATTATTTGGAAATTTTGGAATTTTTGTGTAAAATAGCAAAAAGTTTAGTGGAAGGTGAAATATGATTAGAAATTTAGGATTAGATAAGATAAAGGAGATTTTACCGCATAGGGAACCGTTTCTCTTTGTGGATGAAATTTTGGAAGTTGAGCCTGGAGAGAAAGCGATTGGAAAAAGGACATTTACGCAAAAAGATTTCTTTTTTGAAGGACACTTTCCTGGTTTTCCAATTGTTCCTGGTGTTATTTTGGTTGAATTTTCTGCGCAGGTTTCTGCCTTTATGATTCTTCTTAAAGAGGAATACAAAGATCTTTTTGGATATCTTGTAGGAATTGATGATTTTAGATTTATTAATAAAGTTAAGGAAAACGACACTGTCATTGCAAGATGTGAAATGCTTGATTTTAGGCATAATATTGCAAGAAGCAAGGTCGAATTATTCGTGAGCGACAAACTTGTTGCAAAGGGCATTATCAAGGCATTCTTTACAAATAAAAATTCATTAGGAGGTGCATTTTGAAGGTAGGGATACTTGGGCTTGGAAGTTATATTCCAGAGAAAGTTATAACAAATCACGACCTTGAAAAATTTCTTGACACATCTGATGAGTGGATTAGAACTCGCACTGGTATCGTTGAAAGACGTTTTGCAAACGAAAATGAGGCAACATCAGACCTTGCAACTGTTGCTGCAAAAAGAGCACTTGAAGATGCAAATTTAAAACCTCAGGATATTGACCTAATCATAGTTGGAACAAATTCACCAGATATGCTTTATCCTGCAACTGCTTGTCTTGTTCAGGACAAGATTGGTGCAGCAGGTAAGTGCGCTGCATTTGATCTTCAAGCTGGTTGCCCTGGGTTTGTATATGCAACAGTTGTTGGTGCGCAGTTTGTAAAGAGTGGAGCATACAAACATGTTCTTGTAATTGGTGCTGAAGTAATTACGCGTATGATGGACCCAACCGATAGGACTACCTATGTCCTTTTTGGTGATGGAGCAGGTGCTGTTGTCCTTGGTGAAGTTGAGGATGATAGAGGCATAATAGATTTTGAGTTGTATGCCGATGGCTCAATTGCAGAGCACCTTACCTTGCCTGCTGGTGGTTCAAGAAAACCGTTCTCAGAAGAAGTTCTCAAGGAAAGAAGTTATTTTACGAAAATGAACGGAGGCGAGGTGTTTAAATTTTCGGTAAGAGAAATCTCGAGGATCTCCAAAAAATTGCTTGATAAAACTGGTACAAAATTGGAAGATATAGACTGGTTTATTCCCCATCAGGCAAACTTGAGAATAATTCAGGCAGGTGCAGAAAAACTTGGTATTCCAATGGAAAAAGTTGTGGTTACGATTGATAAATTTGGAAACTCATCTGCTGCATCTATTCCTGTATCACTTGACACAATAAGAAAAGAAGGTAAACTTAAGAGAGGTAACTTGGTGCTCATGGTGTCGTTTGGTGCAGGTATGACATCAGGGGCAATCTTAATGAGGTGGTGAGGTATGATTGCATTTGTTTTTCCGGGACAAGGTTCGCAGTATGTGGGGATGAGTGCAAAAATCCCTGAAAGCTCAATCAAAAAGGAATTATTTAGCAAAGCATCAGAGATTTTAGGTTTTGATCTTTTGGAAATTTGCGAAAAAGGACCCCAAGAACTATTGACCTCAACTGACATTACTCAACCTGCTCTTTATACGGTATCTGCAATTTATGATCTGCTTCTTAAGGAAAAAGGAATAAAACCACAGGTCGTTTCTGGGCATAGCCTTGGTGAGTATTCGGCTCTATTTTCAGCGGAAGTTTTTTCTTTTGAAACGGGGCTTAAACTTGTGAGAACTCGTGGGTTACTTATGAAAAGTGCATCTTACGATGCACCTGGAAAAATGCTTGCAGTGATTGGCCTTGATAAGGAAAAAATACAAAAAGTTCTTGATGAAGCTTCTAAAGTTGGTGTAATTGTTAACGCAAACTATAATGCCTTTGACCAAGTTGTCCTTTCTGGATCAGTTGAAGCAATTGCCGAGGCACAAAAAATTGCAAAAGAGCTTGGTGCACGTCTTGTAAAGCCGCTTGAAGTTTCTGCTGCATTCCACTCACCTTTAATGGAGCCAGTTGTTCCTCATATGTCAAAAGCAATTGATGAAGCAGAATTTAAGACACCTTCAATTCCAATAATTCAAAATGTTACAGCAGAACCTGAAAGAGATGTGAGCCGAATAAAAGAAAACTTAAAGAAGCAATTAACAGGCTCAGTAAACTGGGTTGATTCGGTTTTAAAGATGGATTCAATGGGAGTAAAAGATTACTACGAAGTTGGACCTAAAAATGTTTTAAAAGGTCTCATTGAGAGAATTATTAAGGGCACAACTGTGAAACTTTCCGAGGAGGTTTTTAATGCTTGAGATAAATCTCAAGAATACAGTTTCAGTTGTAACAGGTGGTGGAAGAGGGATAGGGCGTGCAATTTCAATTGCTCTTGCAAAGGCGGGAAGTAGTGTTTCAATTATTTATACTTCAAGAGTTGACGATGCATTAAAAACAAAAAGCGAAATTGAATCCTTTGGTGGAGTTGCAGAGATTTTCCAATGCAATGTTGTTGATGAGGCTTCTTCTGAAAATGCAATCAGACAAATCATAGATAAGTTTGGAAGAATTGACGTTCTTGTAAATAATGCTGGCATAACTCGTGATACACTTCTTCTAAGGATGAGTGTTGATGATTGGGATGCAGTTTTAGACACAAATCTTAAGGGTGCATTTCTTATGACAAAGCACGCACTTAAATACATGATTAAGAATAATTCTGGGCGAATTGTAAATATTGGTTCAATCGTTGGAATTACAGGAAATGTTGGACAGGCAAACTATGTATCCTCTAAAGCAGGGCTTATTGGTTTTACGAAGGCAGTTGCGCTTGAATACGGTTCAAGAGGAATTACTTCGAATCTTGTTGCACCTGGTTATATTGAAACTGAAATGACAGAAAGATTACCTCAAAATGTAAAAGAAACCTATTTAAATAAGATTGTTTTGAAGAGAGCAGGTAAGCCTGAAGATATTGCAAATGTTGTTGTTTTCCTTGCTTCTCCTCTTGCAAGTTATATTACAGGAAGTGTTATAATTGTTGATGGTGGTTTGTCATTAACATAAAATTTAAATTTTAAGGAGGTTAGAAATGGAAGAAAGAGAAATTAGAGAAAAAGTTTTAAAGGTTGTAAAAGAGAAGTTAGGCGTGGAAGATGACAAAATTGTTGATTCTGCCGAATATGTAAAGGATCTTGGTGCAGATTCCCTTGCACTTGTTGACATTGCAATGGCTCTTGAAGATGAATTTGGCGTAAAGATCCCAGACGAAGACATTAATAAAATAACAACTATTGGTGCAACAATTTCATACATTAAGGAGCACTTAGGGTAGTATGGAAAAAGAAAGGGTTGTTATTACAGGTTTAGGAGTGGTATCTTCCATTGGAATTGGAATTAATGCATTTTTGGAAGGATTGCTTTCTCAAAAGTCTGGTGTTTCAAAGATTTCTTCCTTTGATGCATCTCAGATCTCTGTTCAAATAGGTGGCGAGATAAAGGACTTCAATCCCGAAAACTACCTTGATAAGAAAGAAGTTCCTCGCCTTGACAGAGTTCAGCACTTTGCATTTGCTGCAGCAAAAGAGGCAATTGAAGATGCAGGTATAGATACAAATGCTATTGACCCCGAAAGAGTTGGTGTTTATATAACTTCTGGGGTTGGCGGCATTATCTCCCTTGAGCAGCAGATTCTTGTAAATAAAGAAAAGGGACCATCTCGTGTAAGCCCCTTCCTTATAACTCAGATGATTATTGATGCAATACCAGCATATGTTGCTCTTAAATATGGCTTCAAAGGTGAGACAAATGCTTCGGTTGCAGCATGTGCCTCCTCTGCAAAAACAATAGGACAAGCAATGCTTGCAATAGAAAGAGGGGATCTTGATATTGTTGTGACAGGTGGTGCTGAAGCTCCATTTACTCCAACTGCTGTTGCTGCATTTGCATCGATGCGTGCACTTTCAAAAAGAAATGATGACCCAGAACATGCTTCTCGTCCATTTGATAAAGAACGAGATGGTTTTGTAATGGGAGAGGGTGCAGGAATTCTCATCCTGGAATCTTTGAGCCATGCTAAAAAACGTGGTGCTAAAATCTACGCAGAGCTTGCAGGTTATGGTACTACAAATGATGCATATCATGTAACAGCACCAGATCCTTCGGCAAAGGAAGTTATTAGGGCAATGGAACTTGCTATGAAAAAGGCAGGGGTAAATAAGGAAGATGTAAATTATATAAATGCGCATGGTACTTCTACACCTCTTAACGATAAGAACGAAACCTTTGCGATTAAGCAGGTTTTCCAAGATCTTGCGTATAAAATCCCTGTAAGCTCTACAAAATCACAAACAGGGCATTTGTTGGGAGCTTCGGCAGCCCTTGAATCTGTTGCAACGGTTCTTTCAATCCAAAAGGGGGTTATTTTCCCAACCATTAACTATGAGGTACCTGACCCAGAATGTGACTTAGATTATGTTCCCAATAAACCAAGAGAAGCAAACATTAAGGTTGCTTTAAAGAATTCTTTTGGATTTGGTGGGCACAACGTAGTACTTGTCTTTAAGAAATTTGAAGGATAAAACACTTCGCTGCTGACCAATTTTTCAATAGGAGGATTAGGGAGGTTAAGCCTCCCTAAAATTATTTTAAATGTGTTATAATTAAGCAAGGAGGTGGTTATTTTGGATTCATCTAAAAAGATATTTTTACAATCCTCGTTGGTGGATCAGCAGGTAACGGGGTGAAAAAGATTGGTGCGGTTTTAAGTTCTTTCTTTTCAAACATGGGAAGATATGCCTTTGAAATGGAAGACTATCAGAGTCTAATTAAAGGTGGGCACAATTTTTGCGTTGTTTCTACATCAACAGAACCTATTTTTAGCCACTATGAGAAAAAGGATGTAATTGTTGCGTTAGATGAGAGAAGTTATAATAAGCACAAGGATGAGGCAATCAAAAATGGTGTTGTTGTGTATAATTCAGATCTTGTGAAAGAAGCCGAACAAAATCATATTGGCATTCCTCTTACAACTTTTGGAAGGAAGTATCCAAACCCAGAATTAAGGTTAGGTATCTCTGCATTATCAGTTCTTTTCGGTGTATTAGGTCTTTCAAAAGATGAACTTGCAAATCTCATAAAGGAAAATTTTAGAGATGTAGAAAATAATATTAGTTTTGCAAACGAAGTTTATGATTATTTTGTTTCGCACTTCAAAGGAGAACGTATTCAATTAGATAAAGGAAATAAGAGAATGCCTGTTGTATCTGGCAATGAAGCAATCCCTCTTGGTGCATATGCAGGTGGCCTTGATATGTTCTTTGCCTATCCTATGACTCCTGCTTCAACAATTTTGCATTTCCTTGCGGCACATACAAGGGATTTCGGGATTGGGGTAATGCATCCTGAAAATGAGATTGCGGTTATAAATATGGCAATAGGTGCTGCTTCTGTTGGTCTCAAAACAATGGTTGCTTCTTCTGGTGGAGGTTTTGCTCTTATGGAGGAAGCTTTATCTTTAGCAGGCATGACAGAAACTCCAATTTTGGCTGTTTTGTCATCAAGACCGGGTCCTTCAACGGGAGTGCCAACTTATACAGAACAAGGTGACCTTTATTTTGCTTTGAACCAGGGGCATGGTGAATTTCCGAAAATTGTTGCATCACCAGGAACACATGAGGAGGCATTCTATCTTGCATCCGAACTTTTGTCTCTTGCATGGGAATTTCAAACCGTTTCCATTCTTTTAACAGAAAAACATCTTTCAGAGAGTAGAAAAACATTTGAAATTGACCTCGATAAAGCGAGTTTTGCGGATTATTTTAAGCATACAGATGGTGAATATCTTAGATATAAACTAACAGATTCTGGAGTATCGCCATTACTTTTTCCACCCTCCCAAAGTGTAATTAAGTTTTCAAGTTATGAGCATGATGAATACGGACTTTCAACAGAGGATCCAGAGATGATAACAAAGATGCACGATAAAAGATTTAGGAAGTATAACTCAATCATCGAGAAATTTAAAAACCTGAAAACCGTTAATATTTATAATTCACATTTGGGTGATAATGCACCCATTATCTATACATATGGTTCAACAACTATGTCTGTTCTTGAAGCGCTCAAATTTGGAAAAATTGAAGCAAGAGTTGTTCAACCAATTTACCTTGAGCCATTTCCTTCTTGGGAATTTAAACAATTTAGTGGTGTAAAATCATGTGTTATAGAACAAAGCGTTATGGGATCCTTCGAAAAACTTCTTAAGGAGAAAACAGGCATTGAAGTTAATAGCCACATTAGGAAATATGACGGTAGGCCTTTTGAAGTTGAAAGCCTTGCAAAAGCAATAAAGGAGGCGTTATCATGAGCGTAAGAGATGAGCTTACAACATATGAAGAAAATACATGGTGTCCTGGTTGTGGTAATTTTGGAATATTTACTGCATTTAAAGGTGCAATAAAGGAATTAGAGAATAGAGGCGTTAAGAAATCCCATGTTTTAATTACTGCAGGTATTGGTTGCCATGGAAAAATCTTTGATTATTTGAATTTAAGTGGATTTTACTCCCTTCATGGACGGGCCGTTGCTACAGCGCAAGGAATGAAATTAGGAAATCCTGACTTATATGTTGTAGCCTTTGTTGGAGATGGCGATGCAATGGGTGAGGGGCTTGAACATGTCCTTTTTGCAGCAAAAAGGAACGCTGATATTACAATAATAATGCATAATAACGGTGTATATGGGCTTACAACGGGGCAATTTACCCCTGTTTCACCAAAAGGTTTCAAAGGACCTTCAACACCTTTTGGCTCGGTGGAAGAACCTCTCAATCCCATAAAATTGGTACTTGATGCTGGCGCTACATTTGTTGCAAGAGGATATTCTGCAAAAATAAAGGAATTGACGAATATTTTTGTTGAAGCAATACTTCACAAGGGATTTTCTTTTGTTGATGTGCTTCAACCATGCGTATCATTCAATGATACCTATGAACTTTACAATAAAAATACATTCTTTGTAGATAAGATTGCAACTACAAAAGAAGAGGCAATTGAGATCTCAAATGTTCAAGATAAAATTCCTCTTGGTATATTTTACAAGGAAGATAAGCCAGTTCATCATGAACTTCTTTTAGAGGGAAAAAATCTCTTTAAGGAAAGTTTAACAAAGGAAAAACGGCTTCAAAAGATTAGAGAATTCCTTAATATATAATAAAATCGTTTTATTGAAAAACTTTTAGGGCACAAAAGATTTGTGCCCTAATTTAAATTTCTACACAGCACAATAATTTTTTTTCATAATTCCTTCATAATTGTAACTAAAATATAAAATAGAATTAATAAAAAATATTACCTTTAGGAGTTTAAAATGAAGAAAACATTTTTAGAAATTGGATCAATAATATTGGCTATTATGAGGTTGTAGCAGTGCAAATTTGAATAGCGAAGGCTATGTAAATAATAACCTACCAATCAATTCAACTGAGGTTTCGGTTTCGCATACAACGACAACACAAACAACTACTGACCTTACCAATATAGAAAAGGATGGAATTCTATACATGGTTGAAGAGGAGAAACTTGCTCACGATGTATACTCATATCTATATGACTTATGGGGTTTAACAATATTCAAGAATATTCAAAGTTCTGAGCAAACTCACATGAACGAAGTTTTAGGACTTATTGAAAAGTATGGACTTGTTGCACCATCAACTCTTTATAAACAGGGAGTTTTTACAGACCCTCATCTTCAGCAGTTGTATAATGATTTAACCACACAAGGTTCTAAATCTATTGTTGATGCACTTAAGGTTGGTGCTCTTATAGAAGAAACCGATATTATTGACCTTAAATCTTATATTAATAATACAGACAAAAACGACATAAAAACTGTTTATACAAATCTTATGAATGGCTCAAAAAATCATCTTAGGGCTTTTGTTAGTCAACTGTCCTCAAATGGTGTTAAATATGCCCCTGTTCTTCTTTCGGTTGAAGAGTATAACGCAATAGTTGGAACTTCAAATGGGAGTTCTAAAGGTAAAGGAAATTTCGGTAAATCTGGAGGTCACTAATGGAAACAAGAAGGAGAATTCTTAATATAAACCTTCTTATAGTAAAAATTAAAGCAATACTTTCGACTCTTATTCTCCTTCTTTTTATACCTGTCACTTTTTCTGGGATTGGTCTTTACTTTGCACCTTCAGGTAGAATTGCAAGAATAACCAATTGGACTTTTTTAGGCTTTTCAAAAGAAAGTCTTGAGGCTATGCATAATGTTCCTGGAATGGTTTTTGGAGCTCTTGTTGTTATACATCTTTTACTAAACTTTAAAATTTACAAAAATGAGATAATTTGTTTAATAAGGACAAAAACTTAAATATAAGAAACTAAAAGATTTTTAATGGGCTCGATTCTATAAATCGAGCCCTGTTTTTATAAATAGGTTTTTTCTAATAATGCTCTTTAAAAAAGAAAAATTTTTTAACTTTATGGAACTTTTTTGAAATTGCCTGTATCTAATTAGTGGAGGTGAAGGAAATGAATAAAAAATTATTAGTATTATTTGTAGTAATTGCGATTTTGACAGTTGTTTTTATTGGTGGAAGAACCCTTCCGAAGGGTGTTGCAACTGCTGATTCTGATCCTATGAACCACACAATTTCTGTGACAGGGGAAGGTTATGTTGAAGTTGTGCCAGATGTTTCTTACCTTAATTTTGGAGTCTTCTTTGAAGATCCAGATCCAGCAAAAGCAATGGATGGACTTGCAATAAAGGCAAATGGAATTATGGATATCCTTTTGAAGCAAGGTATTGCAAAGGAGAAAATTAAAACAACAAATCTAAATCTCTCTCCTATTTATTCATACAATCCACAAACAGGCAAATCAACTCTTGAAGGCTATAGAGCATCTGAAAACTTTCTTGTTGAAACAAAGATAGAAGAAGTAGGTAGAATTCTAAGCGCCATTGTAAAAGCAGGTGTTAACGATATTGGTGGTATTTCTTTTGATGTCTCAAACAAAGAGGATCTTAAACTTAAAGCAATCGAGAATGCTATGCAAAATGCACGTGCAAAGGCTGACGCATCGTTAAAGAACACAAACTACAAAGTTACAGGTATTAAGTCTATTTCTATTGAATCTATAAATTATCCTCAGCCTATCTTTAAATCATTTATGGCAGGACAATCTGAAACTAATGTACCCGTCCAAGGCGGAACATTAAAGGTAAATGTTAATGTGCAGGTTGTATTTACGTTTGACTAAAATTTAGGGAGTTTTTTAAAGCCGGATTTCTATCCGGCTTTTTTAATTTTTACGAGGTTAAGTTCTATAAATGTCTTTAATTTCTTTAAAAACGTTATATAATCGATGTTTTCCTCTTTAAGTATTAAAGCAACAGGCATTCCTTTCCCGAGCTTACTTAAAAACTTTAAGTCACTTCCCGATATTGAAATAGATTCAAGATTTGTTTCGTGAGATAACTCAAATTCAGTATCATCAAAGATCTTGCTATTTAAGTCTGAAAGTTCTTCTTTTATTTTTAGTCCTTCTGTAATTAGGTCAAAAAATGGTTTTGAGATTGTTATATATTTAGAGTTTAACATTTCTTTGAATTCAAATGTGCCTTTTGCTTCGATGAAAGCTTCAAAAAGGGCATTTATTCCACGTTCATAGTGAGGAGAAAATGCATGGTATATGCTGTCTTTGTTAATATAAATTCCATACTGTCCGTGAGCGCCTTGAATATCAATTCTTCCAAATTTTTTCGATTGGTTTATAGCCTGCAGGAGTTCTTCAAGCGAAAAACTTTCAAGAGAACCTTTCATTAGACTCTTTTATGCCTCTTTTGAGTCCTCTATCTTGAAACGCCTTCTTTCTTTAAATTCTTCCCTTTTTCCGTTATTCCAATGCTGTACGGGTCTTAAATAACCAACAGGTCTTGACCAAATTTCACAACGAGTCCTTAACTCTTCTCTAATGATAGTGCCATCTTCAAGAACAAGGTCACCTTCTCTTAACACTTTCTCTTCCATCTCTTCCTCCTTCTTTTAAATTATATACAGAAATGTAAAAAAGAAAAAATTTTTAATCATTTAAAAAATTCTTATTAAAAGTATATAATACTAATGAAAATACAAAATTTATGAAAGGAAGGGGGTAGTGAAAATGAAGAAGTTTATTTCGGTTTTTGTAGTACTGTTTTTACTTGTCACGTTTATTCCAGCTCTTCCCAAACAACAGTTTGCAAATGCTACAACCTATGGTAATGTTGATTTAGATGTACTTGTAGAAAGGGGTGTTCTTCAGGGTTATCCTGATCAAAGTCTTCATCTTGAGCGCACTCTTACAAGAGCTGAATTTGCCAAAATGATAGTAAAGGCATTTCCTTACGACTTTATCCCATGGTTTAACCTTTCGAAGTATACCTTTAAGGACACACCAAAAGATTTCTGGGCATCTCCTTACATTGAAACACTTGCAAGGGCAAAGGTCTTTATGGGGTATCCAGATGGCACATTTAAACCAAACAGTCCTATTACACTTGATGAAGCGGTTTTGGTTCTTTCAAGGGCTCTTAAGATTACAAATCCACAAGCAGAAAATGTGATCTCAAATTTCAAAGATGCAAATATGCTTCTTCCTGAGGCAAAAGATTTTGTAAATTACTTTGTAAAAATGGGATTTTATAAACCTACAGGTGATACACTTGGTGCAGGAAAACCAATAACAAGAGAGGCGTTTGCGCATATGCTTGCATCTTCAAGATTCCCTGTTATAACAATACTACATACAAATGACTTCCATATGTATTTACTTGGTTCAACCGATAAAGACAAGAAACCTATTGGTGGAAGCGCAAGGATTTATACAGTTGTTAAAGAGGAAAGAGCATATAATCCGGATAGAACACTTCTTGTTGATGCAGGAGATGCAATTGGCGGTGGTCCTCCAATTGGAGCGTTCTTCTACGGGAAGGACGTAATTGAGGTTTACAATGCAATGGGTTATAACTATGCAACATTTGGGAACCATGAATTTGATTGGGGAAAAGATGTCCTTGCAGAAAGGGTATCAGAGGCAAAATACACATACATCTGCTCCAATGTCATTGATACAAAAACAAATTCTACTTTTATGAGCAAACCCTATGATATAAAGTCTTTTGGCTTTGTAAAGCTTGGTCTCTTTGGGCTTGAAAATCCACAACTTCCAATACTTGTTAATCCAAACGGGCTTCAAGGACTTGAGATTCTTGACCCAGTAAAGACTGCAACAAATGTTGTTTCAACATTAAAAGATAATTCAAACTTCATAGTGCTTCTTTCACATCTTGGGTATTCTGCAACAGACTATTACACTGGTGATATTGGTGACGTGCAACTTGCAAGCAAGGTCAATGGAATAAACCTTATCATTGGTGGGCATACTCACACGGTTCTTGATAAGCCAACGATTGTAAATGGGACATACATTGTTCAGACGGGTTCATATGGAAACAATCTTGGTGAAGTCAAACTCTATTTCGAGGCAAAAGCCGATTCGGTAAGGCTTGCAAAAATTGACTACAAATTAATTCCAATCAATGGCGATATTAAAGAGGATGAGGGAATTCTCTCAATTATTAAACCCTATAACGATGAAGTAAGTAAGAAGATGTCAGAGGTAATTGGTGAAGCACTTGTGGATCTTGACGGTTCAAGACCAAATATAAGAATTAAAGAAACAAACCTTGGCGATTTCATTGCGGATTGGATGAGAGAAATTTCAAGTGCAGATATTGCAATTACAAATGGTGGTGGCATTAGAGCCTCTATTCCTAAAGGACCCATAAGTGTTGGGACAATCTATACCGTGCTTCCTTTCGATAATCTTATAGTGATGCTTGATTTGAAAGGCTCCGATGTTCTTGCGGCACTTGAAAATGGGTATTCACAAGTTGAAGCACAAGCTGGAAGATTTGCACAAATTTCAGGGATACGAGTAAAAGTAGATCTTACAAAGAAGCCTGGAAGTAGAGTTGTTGAAGCAAAACTTTTAGACGGCACACCTATTGATCCAAACAAAGTTTACAAAGTGGCAACAAATGACTTTATGGCAGCAGGTGGAGATGGCTATACTGTGTTTAAGAATGCGCTTTCCATTAAAATTGTAACTGGAAATTATATGAGAGATGATCTTGTAAACTACATTAAAGCACATCCAAAGGTGTATAAAGAAGTTGACGGAAGAATAACATTTGTAACACCATAAGAAACTTTATATAAATATCAAAAGGGGGCTCATGAGCCCCCTTTTAAAGTTTTTATGAGTAGCTACTCACTCGAAATACTTTATATTTTCTTCATTAAAGATATTTGGTGCAATTGAGGAAACCTGCTTAAACATTTCCTCAGCCATTGCTCTTATCTCCCACTGAGCGTGTGGATCAAGGCGAAGTTTAAAAAAGTGCATTAATTCTCTTGCATTTGCAGTTGCAACCATTTTGGTTTCTGTTGCATTAGGCAGAACAAATCTTGCATCTTCCTCAGGAATTTTTAATAAGAGAAGTTTTTTGTATGATTCTTCTATTAACTCTAAAGTTTTTTTAAACACTTCAAGTGCATCAGAATTATTCTTGATTGATGGAGGAATTATAAATGTTGGATTGTCGTATTTCACATATCTTTGAGATTGCTGTGTAAATGAAAAAAATCTATGCCTTACAAATTGATGTGAACAAGATCGTGAGATGCCCTCAATTACAAATGTGAAACTTATATGCTCAAACACAGAAAAATGCCCCAATTTAAGTGCAAGGTTTATGAGGTGCACGATGTCTTCGCTTTTGAGATTTAAATCTTTTACGGAACCCTGATAGCGAGACTGCCTCATTGCAGTCGCAACAGTTATTTCCGGATTAGGAGTATAGTTAATAAGAGTAACAGATACCCTGCCCTCAAGCACAGAACACCCCCAAATCTTCAGTTTTTAAAAATACTCTAAAAACTATTTGCATCTACTTTCTAAATGTCTATTTTCAAATCCACGTTAATCTTAGCAGGTTTTTTATTATTTTCAAGCTCTCCCCTTTTTGCTTTCTCTTTTAGCTCTTCATCGCATAGAGGACAAAATTCATGCTCACCTGCTATATATCCATGCTTAGGGCAAATTGAGAATGAGGGAGTAATGGTAATATATGGGATTTCGAAGTTTTCTAATATCTTTTTCACAAATATCTTAGCGGAATTAGGATTGTAAAGTCTTTCTCCTAAGAAGAAGTGAATGACAGTGCCTCCTGTATACAACCTTTGAACCGGCTCCTGAAGCTCAGCAAGTTCAAATGGGTCATCTGTATAGTCTACAGGGAGTTGTGTTGAGTTAGTATAGTAAGGGTTTTCTTCTGTCCCCGCAGTCACGATATCAGGATAAATTTTTTTGTCCTTCACTGCTAATGAATAAGATGTTGATTCTGATGGTGTTGCTTCGAGATTAAACAGGTGTCCTGTATCTTCCTGGAACTGCTTTAGTTTTTCTCTTATATGAAGCATTACATCAACTGCAAATTGAATACCTTTTTGCGTTCCCATATGAACTGATCTGTCAAAAAGCATTTGTAAGGCTTCGTTCATACCTATAATGCCAATTGTTGAAAAGTGATTATCCCAATAATGTCCTGTGGATTCTTTTATAGATTCAAGATAGATTCTTGAATATGGGTAAAGTCCCATTTCGGTAAATTTTTCAACTGCATTTCTTTTCTTTTCAAGTCCTTCTTTTGAGGCTTCAAGTATTTCATCAAGCATTGCATAGAATTCGTTAATATTGTGATTTGAAAGGTATGCAATACGAGGAAGATTAATTGTGATGACGCCCACGCTTCCTGTGAGCGGATTTGCACCAAATAGCCCTCCGCCTTTGTTTTTTAGCTCTCTTGTCTCCAAACGAAGCCTGCAGCACATTGACCTTGCATCTTCCGGTCTTAAATCCGAACGGATGTAATTTGCAAAGTATGGGGTCCCATACTTTGCCGTTGCAGCCCAAACAGGTTCAAGCACTGGATTATTCCAATCAAAGTCCTTAGAGATATTAATTGTTGGTATTGGAAACGTAAAAGGTCTTCCATGCCCATCGCCTTCAATAAATACCTCAAAAAGTGCCTTGTTTATAATATCCATTTCTTTTTGAAACATGCCGTAGGTATATTCCTTGATTGATCTTCCTCCAATAACAACAGGTTTGTCTTTCAAAAGCGGATGCGGCGTTAAATCAACCGTTATATTGGAAAATGGAGATTGTCCACCTGTTCTCATTGTTTGGTTCATGTTATATACAAATTCTTGAATTTGCTGTTTTACCTCTTTGTAGGATAAATTATCAAAGTATACAAAGGGAGCAAGAAGAGTATCAAAAGATGAAAATGCCACTGCACCTGCCGCTTCGTTTTGGAGTGTAAAAAGGAAATTCATCATTTGTCCTAAAATTGATGAAAAGTGTTTGGCAGGGGTAGAATAAGGTTTTCCCGGAACACCGCCAAAACCACGTTTAATAAGGTCTTCAAGGTCCCAGCCGACACAATAGGCAGTTAGTGAAGAGAGATTATGAATATGTACAAAGCCATCTCTATGGTAATCTGCAATCTTCTTGGGATAGACCTTTTCAAGCCAATAAATCTCTTCTGCCTTTCCTGTAATATATGCCTTTAATCCCTGTATTGAGTAGTCAATGTTCGCATTTTCATGCACTTCCCAGGTTTCTTCTCCTATGTATTGGTCAAAGAGTTCAGGTATGTTAAGATGTTTTCTTAATTCTCTAAGTTCTCTTCGCTTCTCTCTGTAGATGATAAATGCCTTTGCAGTTTGAAAGAATCCTTTTCGCATTAATACTTCTTCAATTTTGTTTTGAATGACTTCAATGTTTAATGGTTCTTCTTCGTCAATAAGTTCATTTACAACAATGTTTGTTAGGTAGTTAGCTGTTTCTACCCCAAATTCATGTGTTGCAATTCCTGCCTTTTCAATTGCTTTAGTTATCTTCTCTTTTTCAAAAGGCACAATTCTTCCATCTCTTTTTTGGACAAATTTTATCATTTCTATCACTCCTTTATATGCATAGGATAAGAGAAATTGGTCTAAAATCAAATACTCTATAAAAATAATCTTTAAAAACTTAAGTTTAACAAAGTTTCTTTTTAAAAAATTGTAAAGCTTCGGGGCGCTTTAAAACGTCAAATTTTTCGAAAAAAGTACCAAAAATATAAAATTACCCTAAAAACCTCTTGACATAAAGTAAAATTCGTATATATTAGAATTAAGCAAGTATTTATGCGGTGTTGTTGAAAGATACTGCATAAATACTTGAAAATAGCGTTATTAAGAAAGGAGGTGAAAATTGATGAACAAGCCAGAACTCATTACAGCAATTGCTGAGAAGACCGGAATGAAGAAGAAAGACGTCGAAGCAATGCTCGATGCATTTATCGATGTCGTGAAGGAGACTCTCAAGAAAGGTGACAAAGTAGCACTTATTGGCTTTGGAACCTGGGCAACAAGAGAGAGAGCAAAGAGGAACGGTGTTAATCCCAGAACCGGAAAGAAGATCTCAATTCCAGCAAAGGTAGTTCCTTACTTCAAGGTCGGTAAAGAATTGAAGGACGCAGTTTCTAAGTAGTTTCCTAAGCCTTATCTTTCTTTGTGGGGGGTGATGCCCCCCTTTTATATTTTAGAGCTTTTTAAAAATGAATCAATAAATTTCTCAAAGTAAAAAATTACCTCTTGACTTTAAAGTTTTTTTTCATATAATTCTTTCAATAAATTTATAAGGGGTTAAAAAAAACTTAAGAGGAGGCGAAGGATGAGTAAAAAGGCATTAGTTGTGCTACTACTCATTGTAGCACTTGTAAGTACAACATTCACGGGGTGTAAGACGGCCCAAGGTCCAAGCGTTATCAAGATTGGAGGTATTGGTCCTGTAACAGGAGACTCATCTACTTTTGGTGTATCAACAAGAAATGGCTATGAAATGATGATTGAGGAGTGGAACGCAAAAGGTGGAGTTCTTGGTAAGAAAGTTGAACTTGTATTTGCAGATGACAAAGGAGACCCAACAGAAGGTGCAACAGCAGCACAGAAACTCATTAATGAGGACAAGGTTGTTGCAATTGCAGGTACAGTTATGAGTAAGGTTTCTCTTGCAATTGCTCCTATTTGCCAAAACGCAGGAATTCCAATGGTTTCACCCACTTCAACTAACCCAAAGGTTACACAAGTTGGTGATTATATCTTCAGGGCCTGCTTCATTGATCCATTCCAGGGTACTGTTGGTGCAGTGTTTGCATACAATAACCTTAAAGCAAGAAAAGCAGGTGTTCTTTTTGACAACAGTAACGACTATACAAAAGGACTTGCAGAATTCTTTAGGGATAAGTTTACTTCACTTGGTGGACAGATTGTTGCATTTGAAGGACATCCAGCAGGTACAACAGACTTTACTCCGTTCTTAACAAAAATTCTTGCAGGATCTCCTGATGTAATTTATTGCTCTGATTACTACAGCGATGATGGTCTTATGGCAAAGCAAGCAAGACAACTTGGGTACAAAGGACCATTCCTTGGTGGCGATGGTTGGGATTCACCAGACTTAGTTAAAATTGGTGGAGATGCAGTTAATAACTCTTATTTTACAAACCACTTCTCCAAGGATGATCAAAGACCTGAAGTGCAAGAGTTTGTCAAGAAATATACCGCAAAATATGGTGAAGCACCTGATGCGCTTGCAGCTCTTGGATATGATGCAATGGGACTTATCCTTCAGGCAATTCAGAATGCAGGTTCAACTGATGGCGCAAAAATAAGAGACGCTTTGAAAAACATCGAATATCATGGAGTTTCGGGTTTGATTAAGTTTGATGAAAACAGGAACCCTGTTAAGCCTGCAGTTATTATTAAGATAGAAAACGGTAAACAGGTATATGTAACAACAGTTAACCCATAGTTTATCTTGAGGCAGGGGAGTATCTTCCCCTGCCATTTTTGAAAGAAGGTGAAAAATGAGCGGGATATTTAATCTTCAACAGTTAATAAATGGTATTCAACTTGGAAGTGTCTATGCATTGATTGCTATTGGTTACACTCTTGTCTATGGTATTATCAAGTTGGTTAACTTTGCGCATGGCGATTACTATATGCTTGGTGCATATGCCGCATATTTTGCAATTAATTTTTTAATTGCTGAGCGTCTTGGACAAACATCTTTAATAGTAATTGCCCTTCTTGTAAGTATGACAATAGGAGCCTTAGCCGCATTTCTTGCAAATAGAATTGCATATAGAAAATTAAGATATAAACCAAGGCTTTCAGCACTTATCACAGCCATAGGTGTTTCAATGTTTATAGAGTATTTTACTTCAGCAATTCCTGCAATTGGACCTTCATATAGACCGTTTCCTCAATTTATTTCCATTAAAGATTTTAATATAGGAACAGTGCATTTTACGAATTATCAGATAATTAATGTTTCGATTGCAATTGTTTTGATGTTGATATTAACTTACATCATATTTTATACAAGGCTTGGTATGGCGATGAGGGCTTCTTCACAAGATAAAGATGCATTAAGGTTAATGGGAATTGATCTTGAAAAAATAATAGATCTTACCTTTATTATTGGTGGTGCTCTTGCAGGTGCTGCTGGTCTTCTTTCTGGACTTACTTATCCAAGGATTCTTCCATATATGGGCATTGTCCCTGGATTAAAGGCTTTTATTGCTGCAGTTTTAGGTGGTATAGGAAACATTGTCGGTGCTATGATTGGGGCGTTTATACTTGGTATTGCTGAGGTTTTAGGTTATGCGATTAACTCAATTATTGGGGAAGGGATTGCTTATGCAATCTTAATTGTTGTTCTCATATTCCTTCCTCAAGGACTATTTGGAAAGAAGACAGGAGAAAAGGTGTAATATGAAACTGCTAACTAAGAATAGATTACTTTTTATTTATAGTCTTATTATTTTTGTAGTAATTCAGGTTCTTTATTCTCTGGGTGTATTAAATAACTACTATATGCAAATAATAGATATTGCCCTTATTAATATTATTCTTGCAACAAGCCTAAACATCATTAATGGTTTTACGGGACAATTTTCTTTGGGACATGGTGGATTTATGGCCGTTGGTGCATACACGGCAGGTGTTCTTACAACCTTGATATTTAAGGTATCACAGATGCAAACGCTTCCTAAGTTTGCATTATTCTTTGTTGCAATTATTCTTGGAGGCATCCTTGCTGCTGTTATTGGAATACTTCTTGGAATTCCAAGTTTGAGGCTTAGAGGCGATTATCTTGCTATTGCCACCCTTGCCTTTCAAGAAATTGTAAGAGTTAGTATAAACGCTATTGACTACGTAGGGGGACCAAGAGGTCTTTTGGGAATTCCGAGACTTTCAACATTTCCTGTGATCTTCTTTACTGCTTTAATATCAATTTTTGTTTTGAAAAATGTTGTCTATTCAACAATAGGAAGAGCAATGAAGTCAATTAGAGAGGATGAAGTTGCATCTGAACTTGTTGGCGTTAATACAACAAAATACAAAGTAATGGCGTTTTCAATTGGTGCGTTTTTTGCAGGTGTTGCAGGTGCGTTGCTTGTACATGTTTTACAACTTGCACACCCAACTATGTTTGGTTTTACAAGTCCTAGTATTGCAGGACCATTGAGCATTCTCGTTATGGTTTATATTGGAGGTGCAGGAAGTCTAAGTGGATCAATTATTGCGGCAGTTGTTCTTACTGTGCTTTCTGAATTGTTGAGACTTGGAATAGATGCATTGAATGGGCTTCATATTTTACCATTCACAGTCGGACCTGAATGGAGAATGGTCTTGTATGCCGTACTTCTTATTGTTGTAATGCTTTATAGAACTGAGGGTATTATGGGACAAAAAGAATTTGGAGTACTTGTACCAGAAGAGGAGGAAAAAAATGCAACGGGTGGTTCTTAAACTTGATTCTATAACTCACTATTTTGGTGGTCTTCGTGCTGTGCATAACTTTAATTTGGAGCTTCCTGAGGGTGCACTGTGGGGGTTAATTGGACCAAACGGAGCGGGTAAGACAACAATTTTTAACCTAATCACTGGTGTTTATATTCCTACAGAGGGAAAAATATATTTTTATGATAGAGATATTACCACATACAAACCACACGAAATTGTAAGCATTGGTATAGCAAGAACATTCCAAAATTTAAGAATTTTTGGAAATCTTACAGTTCTTGATAATATCCGTATTGCAGGACACTATAGGTTAAGATATGGACTTGTAGATTCAATAATTCGTACACCTTCATATTACAGAGAGGAAAAGTCAATAACAGAGGAAAGCCTTGAACTTCTTGAACTCTTCAAACTTAAGGATAAGGCATATTTGCAAGCAAAAGCACTTCCCTATGGTGAATTGAGAAGACTTGAGATTGCAAGAGCCCTTGCAACTCATCCTAAACTTCTTCTCCTTGATGAACCTGCTGCAGGAATGAACCCAAAAGAAGTTTCAGAACTTATGGAAATGATTCTATGGATTAGAAACAAATTTAAGGTTACTATATATCTTATTGAACACCACATGCAGGTTGTAATGGGTATTTGTGAGAGGATAAAAGTGATGGATTTTGGTGAAACAATTGCTGAAGGAACACCCACAGAGATTCAAAACAATCCTCGTGTAATTGAAGCATATCTTGGGAGGAGAGCAAATGTTAAAGGTTAATAATCTTGAAGTTTACTATGGTGCAATAAAGGCTCTTAAAGGTATTAGTTTTGAAGTTATGTCTGGGACAATTGTAACTCTAATTGGTGCAAATGGAGCAGGTAAAACCACAACCTTAAGGACGATCTCAGGACTTGTAAAGCCAAGATCTGGTACAATATTCTTTAAAGATATTGATATAACAAAAATGGAACCTCACGCAATTGTTCAACTTGGCATAGTGCATGTCCCTGAAGGACGAAGAGTCTTCCCTGATTTGACTGTAAGAGAAAATCTTGAACTCGCTGCCTGGACTTTGAAGGATAAAAACAGATTTAAAGAAAAACTTGAAGATGTTTTTGAACTTTTCCCAAGGCTTAAAGAAAGAGAAAAACAACTTGCGGGAACTCTTTCAGGTGGGGAACAACAGATGTTAGCCTTTGGGCGTGCGCTTATGGTAGATGCAGATCTTGTTATGATGGATGAACCTTCAATGGGGCTTGCACCAGTTCTTGTTGAGGAAATTTTTAACACGATTGTAAAAATTAATAAAGAAGGTAAAACAATACTTCTTGTTGAGCAAAATGCAGAAATGGCACTCGAAATAGCTCACTATGCATATGTTCTCGAGGTTGGTAATATCACTTTTGAAGGTCCTGCAAAAGAGGTAAAAGAAGATCCAAAAGTAAAGGCTGCATATCTTGGCGCATAATAGTTTTTAAATTGAGATTATGGGCACAGATTTAGTGCCCGTTTATTATTTTAAAATGCTTTCAACAATTTCTTTTATCTTTGCGCCGTCGACAATTCCTTTAAACTTTTCCATTGCAAATTTCATTACCTTTCCAAAATCCTTTTTGTCCTTTGCGCCAGTTTCATGAATGATTTTTTCAATTTCTGCTTTAATTTCCTCTTCGCTTGGAAGCTTTGGCAAATAACTCTTAAGGATTTCGAGTTCCTTTTCTTCTTTGGATAGTAAATCTTGTCTTCCAGCCTGTTTATACATTTCGATTGCTTCTTCTCTTTTCTTGATCTCCTTTCTTATAATCTCAATAAGATCGGACTCTTCTAATTCATTCTTTACGTTCTTTAATTCAATTTCCTTGTATTTGATTTGAGATCTTAACATATTTAATACACTTGCTTTGATTTCATCCTTTTCTTTCATTGATTGAATGTAATCCTTCTGAATTTTTTCTAATAATTCCATTTTTACCTCCTTACAATCTATTATATTTTATGAAATTCTATGCTATAATATACTCAGATATGGAAAGTTTTTTGTTTTCTATTTCTATATTTAGAAATATCATTTGTCTATTATACGCTCTTTCAATATTTATTATCGTTATAATAGGAAGCAAATACTTTACTATAGGGACTCTTAAAGGGTCCCTATATTTATTTTAAGGAGGGTTGAATGAAAGTTTTTGTTGTTAATCCTGGCTCAACTTCAACAAAGATTGCAGTATTCGAGAATGAGAATTCACTTTTTGAAAAGACAATAAGGCACTCTTCAGAGGAACTTAAAGACTTTAAGAGCATCATTGATCAGTATGATTTTAGGGTTAATGTTATTGAAAAGGAATTAAAAGAAAACGGGTTTGATTTAAGAGATTTTGACGCATTTGTGGGGCGGGGCGGGCTTTTGCATCCAATTGAATCAGGGACATACAGAGTAAATGATGACATGCTTAAAGATCTTATGGAGTGTAGGTATGGTGAACATGCTTCAAACCTTGGTGCAATAATTGCCTATAACCTTGCGCAAAAAGTTCATAAGCCTGCATATATTGTTGACCCTGTTGTAGTTGATGAAATGGAGCCTCTTGCTCGATATTCTGGTCTTAAAGGGATAGAAAGAAAATCAATATGGCATGCCCTCAATCAAAAAGCAGTTGCAAGGAGAGCCGCAAAAGATCTTGGAAAGCGATATGAAGATGTGAATCTCGTTGTTGTTCATCTTGGAGGTGGAATTTCTGTTGCAGCGCACAAAAAAGGAAGGACTATTGATGTAAATAATGCTCTTAATGGCGATGGTCCCTTTGCGCCTGAGAGGGCAGGTGGGCTTCCTACAATTAGTCTTGTTGATTTGTGTATGAGTGGGAAATATAGCTATGAGGAAATGAAAAAAATGCTTGCAGGAAATGGTGGTCTTGTTTCTCATCTTGGAACAAACAATGCCTTAGAAGTGGAAGAACGTATAGAAAAAGGCGATAGTTATGCGAGACTCGTATATGAAGCAATGGCATATCAAGTTGCTAAAACTGTTGGAGAGATGGCAACAGTACTTTACGGTGAAGTCGATGCGATTGTTTTAACTGGTGGGATTGCAAGATCTCAAATGCTTACAGATTGGATAAAGGAAAGAGTTAGTTTTATAGCCCCAGTTTTGATTTATCCTGGTGAAGACGAGATGCGCGCACTTTTAGAAGGTGCATTGCGCGTTTTGAGAGGAGAGGAAAAAGAAAAAATCTATGAAAGAATTTGATGTAAGAAAACTTTTGAAAAAAAGGACACAAATAATCACAGGGCGCATTGGCTCTGGTAAAACCGAAATTGCAATAAACCTTGCAATAAAATTAAAAAATTTAGAAATCCCTGTTAAACTTTTTGATTTAGACATTGTAAAACCTTATGTTAGAATAAGAGATGTGGAAAGTAAATTAAAGGAATACAATCTTGACCTTGTTTTACCTCCGCCTCTAACAAGAGCTCTTGATGTACCTGTTTTCCCAAGAGATATTGTATCGCAACTTATGGATAAGGATTCTTATCATGTAATTGATGTTGGCGGAGATGCATATGGTGCAGGAAGCATTGCCCAATTTAGAAACTTCTTTGAAGATTCTTACAATATGCTTTTTGTGGTGAATACAAAAAGACCTTATACTGAAACAAAAGAGCAAATTCTTAAAGAATTAGAAACCATTCAAAATGCATCAAAGTTAAAGGTAACACATCTTATTTTAAATACAAATTTACGGTGGGAGACTACAAGAGAGATTATAAAAGAAGGATATGAGGTTCTTAAAAAAGTTTCTGAGGAGTTGTCGATTCCTATAATTTTTGCAGTTATTGATGAATCAAAAACAGATTTAGTTGATTCTCTTGATTTGGATGTATTTCCGATAAAGTTATTTATAAGTCCAATTCCAATATAAGGAGGTAAATTTAATGGAACCAAAGGTAATTATTGACGAAGAGAGGTGTAAAAGTTGCGGACTCTGTGTAAGTGTTTGTCCAAAACAGGTTTTAAGGATTTCTAACAAAATCAATCTTAAAGGTTATCACCCCGTTGAGCTTTTTGACAACGAGGGATGCATTTCTTGTGGCTTCTGTTATATTATCTGTCCCGACAAGGCAATTGTTGAAGTAAGAAGACCTGAAAAGGTCCAGGTTTAGTGGAGGTTATTATGGGAGAAAGGCTTTTAATGAAAGGTGCAGAGGCAATTGCCGAAGCAGCGATAAGAGCAGGCGCTCAGATTTTCTTTGGTTATCCAATTACTCCTCAAAATGAAACCCCTGAATATTTCTCAAGAAGGATGCCCGAATTGGGTAGAAAGTATGTTCAAGCTGAAAGTGAAGTTGCTTCTATCAATATGGTTTATGGTGCAGCTTCAACTGGCACAAGAGTTATTACTTCATCTTCAAGCCCTGGTATAAGTTTGATGCAGGAAGGTTTTAGCTATATTGGAAATTCCAATGTACCATGCGTGGTTGTCAATGTTATGCGTGGTGGTCCTGGCCTTGGAAATATTGCTCCAGCGCAGGCTGATTACTTCCAGGCAACAAAAGGTGGTGGACATGGCGATTACCATTCCATAGTGCTTGCCCCTCATACAGTACAAGAGCAGTGTGATCTTATGTATGATGCCTTTGAACTTGCAGAAAAATACAGAATTATGGTTGTTGTCCTTTCAGATGGATTATTGGGTCAGATGATGGAACCGGTTGAATTTAGAGATTGGGTTGATGTAAGTAAGTTTAAAACACCGGATTGGGCAATTGTAGGGAAGGGCGATAGACAAAGAAATCTCATATCTTCTTTTGATCTTGAACCTGAAGGTCTTGAAAAGATGAACCTTGCACTACAAGAGAAGTATAAAAAGATTGCCGAAAATGAGACAAGATATGAGCTCTTTATGATGGATGATGCAGAATATGCCCTTACTGGGTTTGGAACTGTTGCAAGAATAATGAAAACAACAGTCAAAATGTTGCGTGAGAAAGGTATAAAAGCTGGTTTAATAAGACCAATTACTGTTTGGCCTTTCCCATATAAAGTTTATGAAGAATTTGCAGATAAAGTAAAATTCTTCTTTGATGTTGAAATGAACGAGGGACAGATGCTTGAGGATGTAAAACTTGGAGTAAATGGCAAGAAACCTGTCCAATTTTATGGTAGATTTGGCGGAGTTGTGCCTACGGCAGAGGAAATTTACAAAGCATTTAGATTGCATTTAGGAGGTTACTAATGAAGGTTATCTATAAAGCACCAGAGACATTCACGAAAAAGCCAACAACTTATTGTCCTGGTTGTACGCATGGGATTGCACACCGTATAATTGCAGAGTTGTTAGAAGAGATGGACTTGGTTAAAAAGGCAGTCATAATTTGGCCTGTAGGGTGCGCTGTCTTTGGATATGATTTTATTGACACTGATGCAGCAGTTGCCGCTCATGGAAGGGCTTGTGCGATGGCAACAGGTGTAAAAAGAGCCCATCCTGAAAGCTTTGTAATTACGTATCAAGGAGATGGTGACCTTGCTTCAATTGGAATGGCAGAAACAGTCCATGCTGCAGCAAGAGGAGAATTAATCACGACAATTTTTATTAATAACGGAAACTTTGGTATGACCGGAGGTCAAATGGCTCCAACTACGCTTATAGGACAGGTTACAACAACATCACCATATGGAAGAAAACCTGAAGTTTCAGGATTTCCAATTCATGTAGCGGAAATGCTTGCAACTCTTGATGGCCCTGCTTACATTGCAAGGGCATCTTTAGATTCTCCACAGCACATAAACCAGGCAAAGAATTTTATAAGGAAGGCTTTTAAAGCACAGTTGCTTGGGTTAGGTTATTCACTTGTGGAACTTGTTTCAACATGTCCCACAAACTGGAAGATGACACCTGTTGAATCTCTTGAGAGAGTGAGAAGAGAGGTTCTTCCTGTATTTCCTATAGGTGAATTTAGAGTTGTAAAGGGGGTAGAATAACATGGAAAAAGGAGTAGTTATAGCAGGTTTTGGTGGTCAGGGTGTAATGCTTGCAGGTGAGATTCTTGCCGAGGCAGGAAAAGATGAGGGGAAATTTGTTACATTTCTTCCCTCCTACGGACCAGAGCAGCGGGGCGGTACTGCAAACTGTCATGTAATTGTATCTGATGAGGAAATTGCCTCTCCTGTAATTGATAGACCAGAAGCTGCAATTATTCTTAACCTACCATCTTTGGATAAATACGAGCCTTTGATGAAAGAAGATGGAATTATGATTCTCAATAAAACTCTTATCCCAAGAGAGGTAAAGAGGTCTGATGTAAGAGTACTCCAAATTGATGCGCACGATGTTGCACGTAAGCTTGGCTCAGAAAGGGTTGTCAATATGATACTTTTGGGCGCTTATGTTGAAATTGAAAGACCCGTTTCAATTGATTCCATTAAAGAAGCTCTTAAAAAGTATCTTACTGGAAGAAAGGCAGAACTTCTTGAGGTCAATATAAAGGCTGTTGAGGAGGGAAGTAAGATTGCAAAGGAATTTTTAGGGGGTTAAAATGAAGACAATAAAACCGGAAGAACTAAATCCAGAACCGGTTGAATTTAATGGGGCTTATATCCCTGGCGTGACAATTCGGTGGCTTATTAAAAAAGATGATGGGGCAGAGCGTTTTGCAATGCGATATTTTGAGTTAGAGCCCGGGGCAGTTATTCCTGAGCACCATCATGAATGGGAACATGAAATATTTATTCTTGATGGGAAATTAGTCATTACGGAAGGTAGCGAGGAAAAAATCGTTGAAAGTGGAACAGCAGTATTTATAAAACCCAATTTACCGCACTCTTACAAAAATATTGGAGATACTAAAGCAAAAATGCTTTGCCTAATTCCTTACTTAAAAATCTAATATGGATTTTGTGGGGAAGTCCATATTGGTTGTGGGTGGCTCTTCTGGTATAGGAAGGGCCACTTCCTTAATTCTAAATAGTCTTGGTGCAAAGGTCCTTGCAACCGGAAGGACAAAGGAGCACATTGATGAAACCTTGCAATCAGGCCCTCGTATAACTTTTGGTAAGTTTAATCTCCCCAAGGATTCCGATAAAGTTGTGAATTGGGTTAAAGAGAATTCAGATATTCTACATGGTGTTGTTTTTTCACAGGGAGTTATTTTTACCGAGCCCTTCGAAACTTTTAGAACTCATGAACTTGAAGAGATGTTTAAGGTAAATGTTGAATCCTCCTTTATAATTTTAAGGGATTTGATTCCATTGTTTAAAGAAGGTGGAAGTGTTGTTTTTATATCCTCAGTTGATGCATTTTTTGGAGAAAGTATCCCTTCTTCTGGATATGCCTTAACTAAATCTGCTATAATAGGTTTAACACATGCTCTTGCATATGAGCTTGGAAAGTATAACATTAGAGTTAATAGTATAATGCCGGGGCTTATAAGGACAAATATGACAGAGGATTTTTTTAAAAACGAATTTGATAATGAAAGAAATGAATTTATAAAACAGATTCCTCTTAGGCGCGCAGGGACTCCTGAGGAGGTTGCAAAACTCATAGTATTTTTGCTCTCTGACGATGCCTCATATATTACAGGTGATAGTATTTTTATTGACGGAGGGTATCATACGGCATGAGATTCTTTCATCTTGCAGATCTCCATATAGGGTTTCCTTTAAAAAATGGTGAAAATAATTTTAATTTTCAAAATACGCTTGACTTCATTGTTGAAAAGGCAAAAGAATATAAAGTTGATTTGGTTATAATTGCAGGTGATGTGTTCCACAAAAGAGATCCCGAAGTAAAAGATGAGAAACTCTTTGCAAGGTTTGTAAGCTCACTTGCGGGCTTGGGCATTGAAATTTTGATAGTAACAGGTAATCATGAAGGAGCACCATTTAGAGATCGATCAATACACCTTGACCTATATAATGAGCTTCCTCTTGAATTCATTCATATAAGTAAGATGCCCGAAGTTTTTAACATCAAAGGTTTTAATTTTTTGACACTTCCATATCCCTTTAAAACAAACATTCTTGCAAAAGAGGAGTTTAGAGATTTAAGTGAAGATGAAGTATTGGCAAAGTTAAACGTGAAGTTGCTTAAAATTATTGACGAACTTTTAGGAAATATTAATGACAGAAATAATATCCTTGTTGCACATATTCCTGTAGCGGAGGGAACTGTTGGATTTGAACAATACATAAATTTCTCTAAAGACCTTCCTCTTTCAATTGATGAACTTGACAGGGAAAACATAATTTATTTTGCTTTAGGACACCTACACAAGAACCAGATTTTAAAAAGCAGAAAATGGGAACATACGTTTGCTTATCCTGGTTCTTTAGATAGGCTTGATTTTGGTGAAGAAAACGATCGGAAGGGATTCTTTTTGGTAGAAGTTTCTGATTCTTTAAAGGACATTGAATTTATAGAGAATCCATTTTCTCGCAAGTTTTATACAGTTGAAATAATAGACGATAACTCATTTGAAAGTGTTGATTTTGAAAGGGCAAAGGAATCAATTGTGCGTGTAGTTGTAAAAGGGAATCTTGAAGATGAGGGAAGATTAAAGATACTCATCAATAAACTCAAGGAGATTTCGTATGTATTTACGCAGGTATTCGATGAGAGGTCCGAAAATACAACAGTTTTGCCCTCAATTTACGAGGTAAAAGACCCAATAAAAGCGATTGAAGAGTATCTTGACAAAACTTCAGATCCACGATACAAAAAAGTGAGAGACCAGATTCTTGAAGAAGCACGTAATATTATGGAGCGTATAGATGAATAAAAGAAAAGGTCTTGCAAGTTTAGGCGTTGTTGCCTTGATTGCCGTTATGATTCTTGATACGCTTGTGTTATTATCGATTCCTCCAAACCCATCTGATAGCATTCTTCGTGCAAAATTTATTGAAGTTGCAAAGAAATATAATATTCCATCTGTGATATTAATGGGAATAGCCTATACAGAATCTGGATGGAAACAGTTTGACGCAAGTGGTAATCCCATAATTCACACTAATACCGACGGCTCAATTGACATTGGCATTATGCAAATAAACTCAAAGGGTAGATCTGACATTGACAGGTTAAAGACGGATGTTTTCTACAATATCGAAGTTGGTGCAAAGATTCTTGACGGAAAATGGAAAATTACTCCTGCAATTGGTGATTCTGATAGAAATATCCTCGAAAATTGGTATTACGCAATCTGGGCTTATAACGGATTTTCATATATAAACCATCCTGCAAATCCAAATGGGAGATATTATCAGGATAAAGTTATTGATAACATTGCAAGGCTCATAATAGGAGACGATGGTCAACCTCTTTGGACACCAGTTAGCATTACAAAGCCAGATCCATCTAAAATTACAAATCCACCGACATACATTGATACGCCCACCCCATACCACTTTGGAGATCTCTATGAGAATCCGACTGACAATGCTCGTGTTGTTCAAGCAAATACTGACCTTATAATGCCTACAAATTCAGATGTGCATCTTCAATTCATCATCCAAAATGTTGGCACATCTACGTGGAGTCCAACGATATTTAATAATCCATATTCTGTAAAACTTACCCTTGTAGGAGGGAATACAAAGATTGAAAAATCTATTCCTATCTCAAATAGAGTTCAACCAGGAGAAACTTACCTTTGTGATTTTGTGGTGTCTGTGGGCACTCCCAATAATTATGAAATAACAGTCGAATTCTTTAACGGCAAGAATCCATTTGGGCAAAAAGTTAAATCAAGTATTACTTTTGCAAACTTTTCAGTTTTAGACCAAAATAATTCTAACCAAACTGTCTCAAACTACACGATAAATCTTAATTACAAAACTGATCTAAATGTGAATTTTATACCCTATCTATTTGTAAAATATGTAAGTAATACGCAAACCTTATCAACTGATTTAGTTCAAGGCATCAATACAAACGGACAAATTTCGTTCTCAATTCTACCTAACTTTAAAGTCCCTTCAAGTGTAACTCTTGAGACATATCTTGCGTTTTCTACTTCAAGTAATTTGACTAATACATTCTCATATTTCTATAAGGGGAGTTATACAATTTCTTTTAACCCTACCGATGGAATAATCTTGGATTCTTATCCAGCAGCCTTAATAACTGTAGATGGGAACTCTACAAACTTAACTACACGTGCATTTGTGCCACTTACATTGGGAAATCATACCATTTCGCTTACAAAAGATGGTTATAATACATATACCTTAAACTATAACTATTCAAGTTTTGATTATGTTTTTGTAAATCTTGCCCAAAGCACAAATAATAAACCACAGGCAAGCCTAACTAATGTTGATTTTCAAATGCTTAATCAAAATGAATCAAAATTTGTAAATGTCCTTATAAGCGCGCCTGATACGAATACCATAATGTTTTTAATGTCAACTTCAAAGATGTTTTCATTTTATCCTGCATCGATAAAAGGAAAAGGCGTTATAACAGTTATCGCTGATGCAAGATGGGGAAACGTGGGTACAAATACTGGAAGCATTACATTCTCTTACAATGGCGTGAAAAATGCAATTAATTTGACAGCATCAGTTCAGGTTATTGGTGCAAGTCTTAAAGCAAACCCAGCAAGTCTTACAGTGAGAGTGCCTGATTTAATTTCTTTTGATGTTATTTTAAATACAGATACGCCACTAAAAAATATATCTTTCAAAGTTGATTATCCACAGAATAACCTTGAATTTGTAAGTTTTAATTCCTCTTATCTTGTAAAATCTAATGACTCACTTACCTTTACAGGTGATGTATCGAATGTTCAAAGTGGCTCTTCAATTTTAACGCTTACTTTTAAGGCAATCTCTGAAAGTGCGGATAAAGTCCTTATAAACTTTGCAAATCTCACTGCGACAAACGAAACAAAGGTTAATGTATATGCAACGCCTTTTGAACTTAAAATTTTACCACCTTTTGTAAAACCTTCAAAGGTTACAGGTATCACACTGATAAATAATGTATCAAAGGTTGAATTTTCGTTTAGTGAAAGTATAGCTGGGTCGTATAGAATAAAAGATTACGAAATCTACCGAAGCAAAACAAATGATCTATTAACTGCAATGTATGTTGGGGAAACGACTAATACACGTTTTACAGACTTAGGGCCATTTGAACAAAATAATACTTACTACTATTGGGTTATAGCAGTTGACGAAAAGGGAAATTCATCAGATCCATCGGATACATTTGTTGTTAAACCAATTGTTTTTTCGGATACAAAAGTAAATGCAGTGAAACTTGAGTTTTATATTGGTTCTCCTTATTATTACATAAACGGCATTCAAATGAAGATGGATACCTCGCCTATTATTCTTGGAGGAAGAACATTTGTCCCTGTAAGATTTATTGCAGAGCCGCTCTACGCTCAGGTTATTTGGAGGGGAGAGACAAAAACTGTCATTGTTGCACTTAAAGATAAAATAATTGAACTATATATAGGGAATCCACTTGCCTCAATTAACGGTGTTCAAACAGCAATTGATAAGGATAACCCTCAGGTTGCGCCGTTCATAAAGGATGGAAGAACGATGCTTCCATTAAGATTTATTGCAGAAAATTTTGGCGCAGAAGTGCTTTGGGATAGTGTTAATAAAAAGGTTACGATTCTTTACAATTCAGCAACACATTGAGGTGATATTATGAAAAAGGTTGAAGTTCATGAAGCTATAAATAAGCCTCTTGCAACTGATGTTACAATGATTGAAGACTTCAAGAAGAGCGTTCTTTTTAAAAGAGGTCATATTATTTCTGAAAGTGATATTCCAAAACTTCTTTCAATTGGAAGACACTATGTATGGATCGAAGATGAAGATAGTAGTCTTGTCCATGAAGATGATGCGGGAATCTTTTTAATGGAATCAATTAAAGGGGATAATCTTGGCTTTACTTTGCCTCAAGAGTCAAAGGTAAAGCTTATTGCTGAAACTGACGGCGTTTTAGTTGTGAATACTCAAGGACTTTTCAAGATAAACGAAATTGAAGATGTTGTTGTTGCAACTAAGCGTCCTTTTACTTTTGTTAAAAGTAGGACACCTGTTGCAATTGGAAAAATTATGCCTAAGGAAATCTCGAAAGAAATCCTTTTAGAAGTTGAAAATATTGCAAATATGTATAAGCCTATTGTTGATTTAAAACCGATTACTCCTCACAAAATTGCACTTTTTCCTGTTGGAAACGAATTTATTGAAGGTTTAAGAGAAGAGGTTTTGAGTTTTAAAATTAAAGAATATCTTGAAAGTCTTGGGCAGGAAATTGTTTTAAGGGAGATTCTTCCAGATAATGATGAAAAAATTAAAGGCGCTGGATTAAAGGCATTTGAGAAAGGTGCAGATATTGTGATTTATATGGGAGGAATGGCAGTTGACCCCGACGATAGAACTGTTCCAGGAATTAAACTTATGGGAGTTGAAGTTGTAAAATATGGTGTCCCAATTTTTCCTGGATTTACCTTTCTTTTAGGTTATTTAAAGGATAAGGTTGTACTTGGTATTCCTTCCTCTTCAGGCATTACAAAAGAAGGCACAAGTTTCCACTTCATTATGCCAATAATTTTGTCCAATTATCGAATAACAAAAAACGATCTTATCAAGTTTTCTCTTGGTGGATACCTTACTTAGAGAGATGTATAAGGCTATTTTTATGTTTTTCCTTATTTAGAAAAGAGGCACACCTCTTTCTAACTTACTCCTATGGCTTCTCTTGGACTTCCCTAAAAGGAGGAGAATCCTCGTCGCTTCGTTCCTCGGATTGACAATTCTTTGATGTATTTTGGGGGAGTTTTGAGGGGGGGTTTGTTGCCCCCTCAAAATAATTGTCATATCGAGCGAAGCGAGATATCTCCTCTGTTTATATTGAAGGGATAAAAGTCCCCCTTCGAACTACCCCAAAAGGAGGAGAATCTTCATCACTTCGTTTTTCG
>NZ_JBMFSR010000009.1:0-36963 GCF_049967455.1 Caldisericum sp.
TGAAAAGCGTAACGATCTGAGCGCCGTCTCGAAGAGGAATTCGGTGAAATAACGGTGGTCGTGCAGACGCGGCCTACCCGTAGCAGGACGGAAAGACCCCGTGGAGCTTTACTGTACCCTGATACTGAACTTCGGTATACCATGTATAGGATATGTGGGAGGCTGAGAACCCAGGGCGCCAGCTCTGGGGGAGCCGCCGGTGGAATACCACACTTGGTATGCTGAAGTTCTAACTCCTTGCCCTGATCGGGCGGGAGGACAATGTCAGGCGGGCAGTTTGACTGGGGCGGTCGCCTCCTAAAAGGTAACGGAGGTGCCCAAAGGTTCCCTCAGGCTGGTTGGAAATCAGCCGTTGAGTGCAAAGGCATAAGGGAGCTTGACTGCTTAGACCGACAGGTCGAACAGACACGAAAGTGGGGCTTAGTGATCCGGCGGTGGTGTGTGGAAACGCCGTCGCTCAACGGATAAAAGCTACCCCGGGGATAACAGGCTGATCTTTCCCGAGAGTTCACATCGACGGGAAGGTTTGGCACCTCGATGTCGGCTCATCGCATCCTGGGGCTGGATAAGGTCCCAAGGGTCCGGCTGTTCGCCGGTTAAAGCGGTACGTGAGCTGGGTTCAGAACGTCGTGAGACAGTTCGGTCCTAATCCGCTACGGGCGTAGGAGGTTTGAAGGGGGTTTCCCGGTAGTACGAGAGGACCCCGGGAAGGAGACCGCTGGTGGACCAGTTGTCCCGCCAGGGGCAGGAGCTGGGTAGCTAAGTCTCTACTGGATAAGCGCTGAAAGCATCTAAAGCGCGAAGCCTACCCCAAGATTAGACCTCCCATCCTTGCGCAAGCAAGGAGTAAGACCCCTCGTAGACTACGAGGTTGATAGGCCCGAGGTGTAAGCGCAGCAATGCGTTTAGCTGACGGGTACTAATAGGTCGAGGACTTACTATACCCCATGCAGTTTTGAAGGTACAATCCTTTTGCTCTGGTGGCCATACCGAAGGGGAAACACCCGTTCCCATTCCGAACACGGAAGTTAAGCCCTTCAGGGCCGATGGTACTGTACCGGCGACGGTGCGGGAGAGTAGGACGCTGCCAGGGCTTTTTTATTTTTTTGCATTTTGAACTGTGTATAATTTACAAATGGCAAAACTTAAAAGTCTCATAGATAATTTTACTTTCAGTATACTTTCACTTTCGCTTATCTGGGGGTCAGATTATATACTTATTAAAATCATCATAAAGAGTTTTCATCCAATTCTTTTTGTGTCATTAAAACTTCTTATTGGAGCAATATCAATTTTTATAATCTTAAAGTTCATTTTAAAGAGGAATATTATATTTGAAAAAAATGCATTAATTTTTGTTTTGAGTGCGGCCTTTTTTGACACATTTTTACCCCAAATTCTTATATCTTTCGGTGAAAGGACTGTTCCAAGCTATATTGCATCTTTATTATTGGCAAGTTCGCCAATTTTTGCATTGATATTTTCAATTTTATTTACGAATGAAAAGCTAAATTACAAATTAGTTCCTTATTTTCTGTTTGGATTTTTAGGTGTATTTTTCATTTTCTTTAACGAATTCATCAAAGCAAAGATTTCAATTAATATACTGAATTTATTGCTTGTAGCGTTTGCTTCGATTTCTTATGCGATTGGGGTTATTCTTCTTAAGAAGGTTTCAAGCTTTATGGATGCATTTACATCATCTTTCTATTTGATGATATTTGGTTTTTTGTTTTCATTGATTGCAATTCCAATTTTTAAACTTCCAGCGCCAGATTTCACTTATCAGTCTATTTTTGCTCTTATTTTTGCTGGCGTTGTACTCAATGGGATTGGATATACATATTTCTTTTACGCAATATCAAAGTTTGGTGCAGGAAAGTCTTCTTTTGTTGGCTACCTTGTTCCGTTTTTTTCTACGCTTTACGGCACACTTCTTCTTAAAGAAAAACTTACAATATATGCAGTTTTGGGTGGTATATTAATTCTTATTTCAAGTTATTTTATAAATCGAGTAAATTTAAAAGGGGATTAAAATCTAAATTTTGATATATCAAGATTCTTAAGGTTTTTCGATAATTTTTTGAAATTTTCAAAGTTTTTGAGAAGTTGATTTACTTCTGCTTTGCTTACATGAGTGCCCTTAGCAATGCGTTCTTTTCTTGATGCATTTATAATTTCTGGATGTGCTCTTTCTTCCTTTGTCATTGCGTTTATGATAGCAATCATCCTTCTCAATGCCTTTTCATCCATATACTCTTTTGGAATCTTTAGATTTGAAAAATTTGGAAGCATTGAGAATACTTTCGATAGTCCTCCCATTTTAAGAAGACTTTCAAGTTGCATCTTTAAATCATTTAAGTCAAAATTTCCACTTTGGAAATCTTTTGCTATTTTTTCACTCTCTTCAAGAGAAATTGCCTCTTGTGCCTTTTCAAAGAGTCCTTTTAAATCTCCTCTTCCAACCAATCTTGAAATAAGAGCATCGCCGTCAAATGGTTCAAGATCTTGAATTTTTTCTCCGGTTCCAACAAACTTTACAGGGCTCCCCGTTACATATTTAAAGGATAAAACACTACCACCTTTAGCAGATGAATCAAATTTTGTAAATATGCCCCCTGTTATCTTGAGATATTCTTTAAAGCCCTTTACTATATCCAATGAGGTTTGTCCCAAGGTAACATCCATTACCATGAGTGTCTCTGGATCCTCAAAATAGTTGTTTATTAACTTCAATTCTTCCATAAGAGGGGTGTCGATCTCTTTTCTCCCAGCAGTATCTATGATAGCGACATTAAAACCATTTTTTTCCATATATGAATCAATTTTAGATAGAGCAATTCTCATATTTTCTTCATTTCTTAAATCAAGATAAGCAATGTCATTTGATTTTCCAAGTTGAATAAGTTGATCGAAACTTGCAGGACGTTTGAAATCAAAAGGCACAAGAATTGGATTGTAATTTAATTTCTTCTTTAGATAATATCCAAGTTTGGCAGCTGTGGTAGTTTTACCGTTTCCCTGTAAACCTACAAGTATAATGAAGTTTTTACCTCCATGAAGTTTTAGCTTTTCTGAGTGTCCAACGTAGTCTACAAGGACTGAATATAAAATTGACAAAATTTGTTCAGCGGGAGTGAAACTCTCTAGCACTTTTGAGGACTTTGCCTCAGTTTCAACTTTCTCGGTAATTTCTTTTACAAGCTTATAATTAACATCTGCTTCAAGTAGTGCAAGTCTAATTTCTTTAATAGCTGCTTTTATATCTGCTTCACTTAAATGGCCTTTTGAACGTAGCTTTTTAAGGACTGTGTTTATGCTTTCCTTTAAAGATTCAAAAATGGTATGCCTCCTAATCCAAGTCTTTTAATTGTTCAAATAGTTTATTCAAAGTTTGCACATCCTCTTTTGAGAGTTCTTTTTTGGAAAGGATGCCCTCAATTTCAAGGAATATTTTCATTTTTCTTCTTCTTTTTTCTAATAATTTTGATTTTGTTTCACATCTTTCCATTTTGTTGATGCCACGTCTTATGTGATCATGAATTGCCTGCCTTGAAACTTTTAACTTCTTTGCAATGGCAGCTCCACTTAAGGCTGGGTCAGTATAAAGTGTGAGAATCTTTCTTTCTTTATCCGTGAGTAAATTTGAATAAACTTCCAGTAATTCTTTTACTCTTGCTTTTTTTATAAGTTTCTTTTCTCTTGGCGTTATGTTTTTCATTTAGTACCTCCCGTTAGTTTGTGTATGTAAGTATCGACAGAAAATTCTTCTAAATCTTCAATTCCCTCACCTGTTCCAATGAATTTAACTGGGATTTTATAGGTTTGAACAATTGGAACAACGACTCCTGGTGCACTATTTGAGTCGAATTTAGTGAGTATAATGCCTGTAACATTTATTGCTTTTACGAATGCTTCCATTTGATTAAATGCATTCAAGCCTGTGAGACTATCAAGTACAAGAAAAACCTCATTTATATGTCCTTTTTTATTAAGTATAACCTTCTCTATTTTTGTTAATTCTCTAAGTAGGTTTTCATTTGTTTCGACTCTTCCTGAGGTATCAACAAGAATTAGATCATAGATGCCTTCTTTTGAAAGTCCATCAAATACAACGCTTGCAGGGTCTTGACCTGATTGCCCTTTAACTATATCAACGTCAATACGTTCTGCCCATATTGAGAGCTGTTCCGTTGCACCAGATCTAAAGGTGTCACCTGCGATAAGTAAAATATTTTTAAATCCTCTCTTTTTGTGGTAATTTGCTATTTTTGCAATACTTGTTGTTTTGCCAGATCCATTTGATCCAGCAAAGACAAAAATCACAGGCTTTGGCCCATCCGTATTAACTTTTGTATCAACACTGTTGAATGTTTCTCTAATTAGTTTTTCAAAAAGCTCCAAATAGTCAATTTTGCTTTCCTTAAGCTTTTCTATAAACTCTTCTGTGAACTTTATTCCGAAATTTTTTGAAATAAGAAATTCTTCAATTTCTTCTGTTGCTAAATCCTTTTTGCTAAACAGATTTTTCAATTTCTCGAATATATTCATTCTCAAGTGCAACCTCAGCAGCTTTTTCTTCTGCTTCTTTCTTAGTTTTTCCTTTTCCTTCTCCTAAAACTTTTCCGTTGAGCCTTACTTCCGCAACAAAATATTTTGTATCGTCGATCTTTTCCTCTTTCACAATTCTATATTCAGGGACTTTATGTATGACCTTTTGAATTTTCTCTTGCAGTTTTGTTTTTGCGTCAATAGTTTCAATGCTACCTGCATTCTCAAGTTCTGTTTTGAAAACATTCGTTATAAATTTTTCTGCTTCTTCGAAACCGAAGCACAGAAATATTGCAGCTGTTAATGCCTCAAATGCATCTGCAAGAATTGCTCCTTTAAATTTACCACCACTTTTATTTTCTCCCTTTCCAAAGAGCATTAAATCTCCAATTCCAACAATCTCTGCTTTTTTTGAAAGGCTCTTTTCGGAAACAAGATAAGCCCTTTTTCTACTCAATTCACCTTCAGTTAAATCCTTATAAGTGCAGAGAAGATAATGAGTGATTGAAAGCGAAAGGACGGAATCTCCCAAAAACTCAAGCCTTTCATTTGAACGGTAATTTTTGTGCTCTCCTGAAAAAGATGAGTGAGTAACTGCAGTTATAAAGGTTTCTCTGCATCTCTTGGGAATCTTCCGTCCTACAATCTTCTCCAAGGCATCAATTCGTTCTTTAAAAGCCTTTTCTAAAGGTTTCTCTGTCATGAGAGATCTTTAAAGAATTATTTTTCCTTTGTCTCTACCTTAACTACCTCTTTTCCTTCGTAATATCCGCAGTAAGGACATACTTTGTGAGGTGGAATAAGGTTGTGGCAATGAGGACACTCAACAAGGTTTAAGGAATCGAGTTTCTCTTTAATCTTTCTCATTCTGCTTCTTGAGTGCGTTGTTTTCTTTTTCGGTTGCGCCATTTTATCCTCCTAAGCAACAATATTTATTAATTTATCCTTTACAAAAATGTATTTTGCTTTATCAAAATCAATACCTAACCTTGCTATTTTATCAGATTTTTTAACTAAATCAAGTACATCTTCAAGTTCGCTTCCTGCTTCTACCTCTATCTTATCTCTCAGTTTTCCGTTTACCTGAACTATAATTGTTACATATTCTTCTTTATAAATTCCCTTTGGTTTTGGCCATTCTTTTGTATGAATGCTTCCAGTTTCTCCTAATCTATGATAGAGTTCCTCTGATACAAATGGTGTTGCAGGTGCAATCATGGTTAGGAAAGTGAGAACTGATTCTCTAAATGCCTTAGTTTCCATTACTTCCGGGTCTTCTTGCATAATTTTTGAAAGGAAATTGAGCCACTCCATAAAACTACTTATCATCGTGTTAAACTTAAATTTCTCTACTTGCTCTGTAATTTTAACGATCATCTTATCAGTCATTAGCTCTATTTCTTTTTCTATAGGTTTTTCTTTCCCTATGGATTTATTTTCTAACTGAATAAATAGATTCCACATTCTTTTTATAAATCTATTAACGCCATTTATACCCTCGGTACTCCAGGGTGCATCTGTATCAAGAGGTCCAATGAAGAGTATATATGCTCTTAGAGTGTCTGCTCCATACTCTTTTATCACATCATCTGGATTTACTACATTTCCTCTTGATTTACTCATCTTTTGATGATCTGCTCCGAGAATCATTCCTTGATTGAGCAATTTTTTAAATGGTTCGTCAAAATCTATAAGGCCTGCATCATACATTACTTTAGTGTAGAAGCGTGAGTATAAGAGGTGCATAACTGCATGTTCTGCTCCGCCAATATAAAGATCAACAGGTAGCCAATATTTTATCTTTTCTTTATCAAATGGTGCTTTGTCGTTATGTGGATCTGCATATCTTAAAAAATACCACGAAGAGCAAGCAAACCCATCTTGCGTATCAGTCTCTCTTTTGGAAGGTTTGCCGCATAAAGGACATGTGGTATTTACAAAATCAGGGTTATTTGCAAGAGGAGATTCACCTGTATCGCGTGGTGTAAAATCAACTTCATCTGGAAGAAGAACTGGCAATTCCTCTTCGGGTACAGGAACTGCTCCATGCTCGGGACAATGAATGATTGGAATTGGTGCTCCCCAATATCTTTGCCTTGATATAAGCCAATCCCTTATTTTATATCTTACAACACCTTTTCCGAATCCGCTTTCTTCTGCATATTTTGTAAGTTGCTTTCTTGCTTCATCTGACTTTAAGCCTGAAAAACCGTTTGAATTTATTAAGATTCCATCTTCTGTGAATGCTTCTTCAAGGGTTTCAACAGGATTGCCGTCTTTTGAGATTACAACTTTTATTGGAAGATTATGCTTTTTTGCAAACTGGAAATCTCTTTCGTCGTGTGCGGGAACACCCATTACAGCACCTGTCCCGTATGAATAAACCACATAGTCGCCAACATAAATTGGAACAAGTTCATTTGTAAAAGGATTTCGTGCAAAACAACCTGTAAAAACTCCGGTTTTCTCTTTTTCTGTCGAAAGTCTCTCTGTTTCGAATTTTCTAAGAGCCTCTTCGATATATTTTTTAACTTCCTCTACTTTGTCTTCTCTTGTTAATTTCATTACAAGTGGATGTTCTGGTGCAATTGCGAGAAATGTTACACCAAAAATCGTATCAATTCTTGTTGTAAATACAGGAAGGTCATATTCTGTTCCGTCAGGACCAATTCCTTTAAATATAATCTCTGCTCCTTCTGAACGACCGATCCAGTTCTTTTGCATTGATTTAATGCGTTCAGGCCAATCAATTCTATCGAGACCTTCAAGAAGTTTGTCTGCGTATTGTGTAATTCTAAAGAACCACTCTTTGAGTTCCTTTTTTACAACCGGTGTTCCACAACGCCAACACTTCCCATCTATGATTTGTTCATTTGCAAGAACCGTTTTACAATGAGGACACCACCATTGGAAGCTTCTATCCTGATATGCAAGTCCACGCTTAAAGAGTAACTCAAAAAACCATTCCGTCCACTTGTAATATTCGGGATCTGATGTTGCAAATTCTCTATCCCAGTCATATGAAAGACCAAGCATTTTTAATTGCCTTCTAAAATTTTCGATATTTTTGTAAGTTGATTCTTTTGGATGCACACCATGTTCTATTGCGTAATTTTCTGCTGGAAGCCCAAATGCATCATATCCAATAGGGTGTAAAACGTTGAAGCCCTGCATTCGTTTATATCTTGCATAGGTATCTGCAGGTATGTAATTTCTGCAATGTCCTACATGTAAACCTGATCCTGAAGGGTATGGAAACATTACCAATATGTAAAACTTCGGCTTCTTTGAGAAGTCTTCTGCTTTGAATAGTTTATTTTCTTCCCAATACTTGTACCATTTTTCTTCAAATTCTTTTGGGTTATATTCTTTTTCCATCTAACACCTCGTAGTGTTAAAAAAATTGGTGGAGCTAAGGGGAGTCGAACCCCTGACCTCCTCCACGCCAAGGAGGCGCTCTACCAACTGAGCTATAGCCCCACTATACACAATGATACAGATTTTTAAATTATTGTCAAGGGTTTATGTAGAATTTTTTGGTTTTTATTTATTCGACTGTTACCGACTTTGCTAAGTTTCTTGGCTTATCTATATCAAGGCCTCTTGCATCTGCCATGTAATATGCAAAAAGTTGTAATGGAATAACAGTAATAATTGGCGTTAGGTCATCTAAAACATTCGGAACATAAAAGACAGAATCTGCAACATCTTTTATTCTTTCGTTGTTTCTTTTTGCAACTGCAAGCACCTTTCCACCTCTTGCTTTGACCTCTTTAATATTACTTATGGTTTTATCTAACAAGGGAGAATAAGTGTTAACTGCAATGGTAAGCGAGTTTGGAGTGATAAGCGCAAGGGGTCCATGCTTCAGTTCTCCTGCTGGATATCCTTCTGCATGTACATAGGCGATTTCTTTAAGTTTAAGTGCTCCCTCCAAAGACAACGCAAAGTCAAGGTTTCTTCCTATAAAGAAGGTCTCCTCGATGTTTTTTGTCGTTGAAACAAAGGTTGCAATTTCCTCTTTGTTATCTAAAATTTCTCTCGCAAAACCTTCTAATTTTTGGAATTCTTCAACAAACAATTTCTCGTTGTATTCGTCAAGTTTTCCAATAAGTTTTGCTAAGTATAAAATTGTTAGAGTAATAACTTCAACCTGTGCAACATAGGCTTTTGTTGAAGCCACAGCAATTTCAGGTCCTGCCTGGATGTAAACAACTTTGTCAACTTCTCTTGCAACGGAGCTTCCTACAACATTGACTATTCCTATTGTTTTTGCCTTCTTTTCTTTTGCAAGTCTTAATCCCGCAAGAGTATCAGCGGTTTCTCCCGATTGACTTACGACAAACACGAGAGTTCTTTCATCGATAACTGGATTTCTGTATCGGAATTCAGATGCAACCTCTGCTTGCGAGGGAATTCCAAGATATTTTTCAACAAGATACTTTCCAACAAGTCCTGCATGATATGCAGTACCACATGCAACAAAATAAACTTGATTAACATTCTTTAAGTAATCCTTATCAAAATCTAACTCTGAAACCTCAATCTTTCCATTTTTAACACGTCCTCTCATTGCTTCAACGATTACATCAGGTTCTTCGAAAATCTCCTTAAGCATAAAGTGTTTAAAACCACCTTTTTGAGCATCACTTATGTCCCAGTCAATTTTATGAACTGTTCTTTCAATGATGTTGAGATTCTTATCATAAATAATAGTTTTGTCTTTAAAGACATCTACTATATCTCCATTTTCAAATATAACTATATCTTTTGTGTATGGAAGGACTGCAGGAATATCTGATGCGATGAAGTTTTCCCCTTTTCCAAGACCCCCTACAAGAGGACTATCCTTCCTTACCGCAACAAAGTGATCTTTTTCTTCTTTACTTAGGATTGCAAGTGCATAAGAGCCTTCCAACATAGATATAGCTTTTTGAACTGCTTTTAGGAGATCTCCTTCATAAAACTCTTCAATGAGATATGCTATTACTTCTGTGTCAGTTTCAGTTCTGAAAGTTTTTCCTTCTTTTATAAGCATTTTTTTTAATTCAAGATAATTTTCAATTATTCCATTGTGAATTACAACTATATTTTTGCTTTCGCTAAAGTGAGGGTGGGCGTTTACATCATTTGGTATACCGTGGGTCGCCCATCTTGTGTGTGCAATGCCAAGATGTCCTTTAAGTTCTGTTCCTTTAAGCCTTTCCTCAAGGTCTTTAATGCGTCCTGCCGTTTTAACAACATGAAGATCATCTCCCAGAATGGCAACTCCTGCTGAGTCATATCCTCTGTATTCAAGTCTTTTAAGTCCATCAATGAGAATTGGTAATGCATCTTTATCTCCAATATAACCAACTATTCCGCACATTTCAAACCTCCAAATATTCTTTTATTCTATTTGCTATATCTCTAATTTTTATCTCGTTATCACCTTCAACCATTATACGTATTACAGGCTCGGTTCCTGAAGATCTTATTATAATTCTTCCAGTCTTTAACTCCTTTTCCATTTCTCTTACGAATTGTTTGAATTTTTCATCGTTTATGACATCTTTGTCTTTTACTTTTGCATTAACTAATATTTGAGGGAACCTTTCAAGCCCTTCAACTAATTTTGATAGAGGTTTTTGTTCCTCTACCATAACTTCTAGCACACTTAGTGCTGTAATTAAGCCATCTCCTGTAACACTCTCAAGCAAGTTTATAATATGCCCTGATTGTTCTCCTCCAAGAATTGCTCCTGATTTTAGCATCTCTTGTAGTACATATCTGTCGCCAACGGGAGCTCTCTTGAAATTTATACCTTCGCTTTTCAAAATATTTTCTATAGCAAGGTTTGTCATAACAGTTCCAACAATTGTATTATTTTTAAGAAGTCCTTTCTTTTTGAAGTGTCTTCCAAGTATAACCATTATATCATCGCCATCTACAATTCTTCCTGTTTCATCAGAAAGTATTACTCTATCGCCGTCACCATCGTGTGAGATGCCAATGTGAGCTCCACTATTTACTGTATGTCTTGAAATTACCTGTGGATGGGTTGAACCACATTCTACATTAATTCGGTGTCCATCAGGTTTATCGTTAATTGGGAAAATTTGTGCGGTGAGTTTTTTTAGAGTTTGAGGAGTTGTGTAGTATGTAGATCCATTTGCTAAATCAAGCGCAATCTTCAAATTTGAAAGATTTAAAGGAAATCTACCTGCTATATAGTCAACATAAAAATCTCTTATATTTTCGTCGTAAAAAACTCTGCCAATGTTTACAGGGCTTCTTTCGATGTTACTTTCCATAAGTTCTTCAATATACTCTTCATTCTCATCGCTCAGTTTAAACCCATTTTTGTCAAATATCTTGATTCCGTTAAATTCAATAGGATTGTGTGATGCCGAAACGACACACCCTGCTGAGAAATTTTTCATAATTCGTAAAAGCAAAGATACCGCAGGTGTTGGCATAATAAAGCCGATTGTTACATCTGTTGAAGCACTTATAATACCTGTTGCAAGAGCAAGCCTTAACATTTCTGATGACAGCCTTGTATCTTCACCAATAAGAATTGGTCCATTTCCGTAAAAGAGTTTCCCTATTGCAACACCTATTCTTAAAGAAATTTCAGGTGTAATTTCTATATTTGCAATGCCTCTTGCTCCATCTGTTCCAAATATTTTTCTCATACGTAAATATTTTATGGAATTTTCTGATTTTGCAAAGTTAATTTAAAAATGGATTAAAAGCTCTCTCATCACCGATTTTTGTTATTTCTCCGTGTCCGGGCAAGACGATAAATTCGTCGTTTAAAATAAGCAATTTATTTTTTATTGAATCAATGAGTTCGTTAAAGGCGTTTTGATAATCTTTTGCAATTCCCACAGTTTCTTGCAATAATGTGTCTCCTGTAAAAACAAAATTATCACCGATAATCGATATACTTCCTTTCGTATGGCCGGGTGTATGTATGATTTTTAGATTTATTCCACATATTAAGTACTCAGTTTCTTCCTCGATTTCAATATCTGGTGGAGGCGAAATTATTTCGATTCCTGCTATGTAAGATTTATTTTTATTTGGATCTAAAAGCATTTCTGAGTCGTTTTTATGGATAACTATTTTAGAATTAGCATAAAACTTTTTTAAAATACCATTACCCACTATGTGGTCAAAATGACCATGTGTATTGAAAATATATAAATTTGGATTTCTAATTTCATGGACGAGTGCCTCTGTCTCATAGTCACTCATATTTGAGGGATCAATAACAATAGAATAACCATTTGCATTTATAAGGTAGCAGTTTGTGGAAAGAGGATTAAACACGAATTTTAAAATCTCAATTCCTTTTACTTTTATTTTTTCCATTATAACATTATAGTATTTTTTGTATAATTTATTGATGATTAATTTGTATTTGAGTAAATTTTCTTTGTATGTATGGTTATTTCAATCACTTACAGTTATAATAACTGTTGCATTTATTCTTACCCAAACTCCAATTGCAAGAGCTCTATTCAATCTCGAATCCTCTGTAAAAAAACAAATATACCTTGGTTTGTTCTTTGGTTTTATTTCAATGTTGGGAACGCTTCTTGGCGTCCAAACTAACGATGCGATTGCAAATATTAGAGATGTAGGTGCAATCACCGGTGGGCTTTTTGGAGGTCCTATTGTTGGTCTTATTGCAGGAATTATGGGGGGTATGCATAGGGCTTATCTTGGTGGCTTTACGGCAAATTCTTGTGCACTTGCGACGATATTAAATGGTATTTTTGCAGGATTACTTTATACGAGAAAAAAAGGAAAATATTTTTCCCCTCTCTTAGGATTTACATTCGCTATCTTAGCAGAAAGTTTTCATATGTTGCTTGTGCTTCTCATATCTCCTCCCTTTAACAAGGCGCTTACTCTCATTAAAACTGTTTCAGGACCAATGATTTCAGCAAATGCAGTGGGTGTTGGGTTGTTTTTGCTTGTAATAAAAGTGTCCTTTATGGAAAAAGAAATCGTTTCGGCAATAACTGCGGAAAAGGTTCTTAAGATTACCGAAAAAACTTTGCCAATCCTAAGTAAAGGGCTTACACCTGAAACTGCTGATGAAACAGTTAAAGTTATACTTGAAAATACTAACCTTGATGCAGTTGGAATAACTGATACAGAAAAAATTCTTGCTTTCCGTGGAATTGGTTCTTATCACCACAAGCCGCTTTCTCCTATTTTAACAATATCAACAAAGAAAGCATTGAGTAGCGGAAAGATAATTCTTATGAAGAATGAATTTGACATAGGTTGTTCCGTAAAAGATTGTCCCCTTATGTCAGGCATCGTTGTTCCCTTAAAAGATTCAGAGGGAAATGTATTTGGTGCCCTTAAACTTTATAGAAAAGAACGCAATACGATGACACTATTTGATGTTGAAATGGCAAAAGGATTAGCTAATATCCTTTCTTTACAGGTTGAACTAAATAAGCTTGAGACTGAAAAAAAGATGAAGACCCTTTTTCAACTTAAGGCGCTCCAATCAAGAATTAACCCACATTTCCTTTTTAACAGTCTGAATACTATAAGTTATATTGCAAGAACCGACCCTGAAAAAGGTGGGGAATTGGTTAAAAAACTCTCATTTATATTGAGGAAGACAATTGAAGCCGAAGAGACACTTTCCACATTGGACGAAGAAATTAGTCTTGTGAAGGCATATCTTGAGATCGAAAAAGAAAGGTTCAAAGAGCGCCTAAATTATGAATTTAATATTGATTCAAGCCTTTACGATATAAAGATTCCAGCATTGATTTTGCAGCCAATTGTTGAAAATGCCGTAAAGCATGGGTTTTCTTTAACTAAAAGGAATATTACTATAAAAATCATAGCTTACAGAAGGGGGAATTATGTTTATCTTGTTGTAGAAGACAATGGGAAAGGTATAAGCGAAGAAACTCTTAAAACTATATTTAATAGTTCTGAAAATAAAAAATCTTTTGGACTTAAAAATGTGAGAGATAGGGTTTTAAATCTTTTTGGTAGTAATGCAATGTTTAAGATTAAAAGTAGAATTAATGAAGGAACTAAAGTTATAATTGGGATACCAAAAGGAGGCACTCCAAATTGGATATTAGAGCGATTATCGTCGATGACGAAGAACCTGCAAGGGAAGAGTTAAAAAGACTTCTTCAAAAATTTCCCGAAGTGAAAATTTTGGGTGAATTTGAAGATGCAGTTACAGCATTTAATTTTGTATCTCAAAATGCAGTAGAGGTTATTTTTCTTGATATAAATTTAGGTGGCATTTCTGGTGTAAAACTTGCAAATCAGATAAAAGAGTTTAAAGATTTTCCTATGATTATTTTTGTAACTGCCTATTCTGAATTCGCAGTAGATGCCTTTGATGTTGGTGCAATTGACTATATTCTAAAGCCAATTGATGAAGGTAGATTTTTTAAAACAATTGTAAAGATTAAAAATGTGCTTTCTCAAAAAGAAAACAAAAAAGAGAATTTTGTTGTGTGTAATTTAAAGGACGAACTTTTGCTTGTGAGGTTAGGCGATATATCGTATTTCTTTACTGAAGGGGGCAAACTATACATTAAAAAAGGAAAAGAGGAGATGCCTGTTAAGGGACTCAATCTTCAAGGTGCAGAAAATAGGTTTTCTACTTTTGGTTTTTTTAGAATAAATAAAGAGTATCTCATTAATTTATCTAAAATCTCTAAAATTATTCCTTGGTTTAAGGGAAGGTATCTTATAGAAATGGATAATGGAGATAGACTTCCACTTTCACCGCATCGACAAAGTGAGTTTAGAGAAATCTTTAAATTTTAAGAAATTTAACTTCAATTTTTTTAACTTTTATTAGTCAATTTTTTACTTTCACTTGATTTTTGTTGACTTGCTAAATTTCGTGTTAAAATATATTGAGGGTTTGTATGAGAGCCTCAAGAAACTTTAAAAAATTTAAAGGAGGTGAGTTATGTATACTGGTATTATTGTATTAGTAGGTGCAATTTTTTATCTCTTCTTCTACTTTACCTATGGCAAGTACCTTGAAAAAAATGTAGTAAAGGCAGATCCTAACAAAGAGACACCCGCTGTAAGATTAAGGGACAATGTGGATTATGTTCCTGCGAATAAGTTTGTTCTTTTTGGACACCACTTTGCCTCAATTGCAGGAGCGGGACCAATTGTAGGACCAGCAATTGCAGTTGTGTGGGGTTGGCTTCCTGCATTGCTCTGGGTATGGTTTGGAAACTTGTTTATTGGTTCTGTTCATGATTATCTTGCATTAATGGCTTCTGTCCGTTATGATGGAAAATCTATTCAATGGGTTGCAGGAGAGCTAATGGGTAAGGACATAAAGTATGTATTTGAGCTTTATGTCTATTTTGCAATGATTCTTGTTATCGCAGCATTTATGGGAGTATTTGGTCCTCTTGCAAACAGCACTCCCGAGATTTTAACTGCATCACTTTTATTTATGGTTGCAGCACTTATTGAAGGTCAATTGCTTTATAAGACAAAGTTACCCTTCTGGCTATCTTCTGCAATAGGAGTTGCACTAACAATACTTGCAATTTATCTTGGGTTTGTGTTTCCCTGGAAAGTTTCACTTGATGCACTTTACTGGGGTCAATTGATTTACATTGTTCTTGCTGCAGCTCTTCCTGTTTGGTTCTTACTTCAGCCTAGAGATTACCTCAATTCTTATATACTTTGGGGCGGGGTAATAATTGGAATGATTGCTGCACTGATTGTATTCAAGCCTTTCAATTGGCCTGCATTTACAAGTTTCTCTGCAAATGTTGTTTCACCAACAGTTCCCTCTCCTTTCTGGCCTACAATTCCTCTTGTTATTGCGTGCGGTGCTCTCTCTGGTTTCCACTCAATTGTAGGATCTGGTACTTCATCAAAACAGCTTGATAACGAACTTTCAGGTCTTTTTGTAGGATATGGTGCCATGTTTATGGAAGGGATGGTCTCTACTCTTGTTATTACTTCAATTGGAGCCTTTGGTTTAGGCATTATTCAGGGGTTTAAAGATGTAATAGCTCAAGCAAAGCCCGGAATTGATGCAATGCAACTTTCCAATCCTTCCTATATGGCACAATATGGAAACCTAATAATTAACCTTAAGGATGCAAGTGGAAAAGCTATAGTAGGTGGTGCTGGGGGACTTTTCACAAAGTCCTTTGGTGAACTTCTTAAAGCTGCATATGGAGTTCCTGCAAGAGTTGGAATTGTATTAGGAGGACTTTGGCTTTCTGCCTTTGTCCTTACGACACTTGATACAACAAACAGACTTGCAAGATACGCCTTCCAGGAATTAGTTGAGCCCCTAAAAGATGTTTCCAAAGGTCTTCATGACTTTTTACACAATAGATGGGTCGCTTCTATAATTGCTGCAGCACTTGGCTTCTTCTTAATTAGATATGGTGGAAATGCTTATACTGCTCTTTGGGCAGGCTTTGCGGGAACAAACCAAATGCTTGCTTCCATTGCACTTCTTACTGGTGCAAATTGGGTTAAGAGAGTACAAAAAGTTTCAGGGGGAGCGCTTCTTCTTGTTTTGATACCTGCAATGTTCCTCTGGTTAACCGTTTTTGTAGCACTTATTTGGTATCTTATCAAGGTTGTTCCAGCTCAAGCAGCTGCAATAAGACCTATACTTGGTGCGTTTGTTGTAATTGAGATTGTACTTGCAGTGTATTTACTTGTTGGTTTCTTTAGAACCTACAATAAAGAGTATAAGCCTTTGATGGAGACAGGCAAAGCAAAATAGAAATGAAAAAAATTCTTGAGGCTCTCAAACTTTTCTTTAAGGGAATTGATACTGCTATGAGGGAGAGCGCGCTCTCCCTCATAGAACATGAATTAAGGGAAGAAGAGAATGTTTTTGCGCTCGTTACTATGAGTATGTTTTCTGGACTACCTTCCCCTCCAACAGGTGTAATTTTACGTATTCTTCCTTATATGGAAAGGGAAATTCAGATAATGGTAAAAAAGAGCTCAGAGCTTGATGATGTATTTGCAAATACACTCTCACATTTTGACATAGATTAAGGAGATCGAAATGAAAACTTATTTTTTTGTTGGCAAAGGTGGTGTTGGCAAAACATCAATTTCTTCTGCTTATGCGGTAGGACTTGCAAAAAAGAGAATTAAGACCCTTATTGTTTCGCTTGACCCTGCTCATAATCTTGGTGACGCACTTAATATGGATGTATTTGGGAAGATTGTAAAAGTATCTGATTTTCTTGATGCGACGGAAGTTAACATAGATAAAAAAATAGTAGATTATTTATCTCTTATGTCTAAAAAAATGAAAAACACATATAGGTATTTGTCAGTTCTTAACATTGATAGATACTTTGATATTCTTAAAAATTCTCCTGGAATTGAAGAGTATGTTACCCTTGAAGCAATAAAAGAGTTTCTTCAATTGGATTATGATGCCATTGTTTTTGATACTCCTCCAACAGGAATAACATTAAGAGTCTTTGCAATGCCGAGGATATCTGTTATTTGGACAAATAGTCTTATTGAAATGCGAAGGAGGATTCTTACAAAAAGGCAGATGGTCGAAAATGTTAAGGGACCTATTAAAGATGTAATTAATGGTGAGGAAGTTAAAATTCCCTCTAATGAAAAAGAGGATCCAGTGATGCAGGAATTGTTTTCCTATAAGAGCGATATGATAAAGCTTACTGAAAGATTTTCATCTTTAGATAATTATGTAAGTATTGTTACAATGGCAGAAGAATTAGCATTTGAAGAATCTAAAAGAATTAGAGGAGCGCTTCGTGAAAATAATATAAGGCTTTCGAGTATATATCTTAATAAGTATTTAGAAATAGAAAATCCGCCACCAGAGCTTTTAGGCAAAATAGAAGAGCAGAAGAGAGTTCTTGAAGAAATGAAAAAAGAATTTTCAAATATTGAAATTAAGAAAATACCACTTCTGAGATCATCTCCAAGAGGTATTGAAGCGCTTTATCAATTGTATCAAAATTACATTTCAAATTAGGAGGTTTTGATGAGCTCAACTCTGGTTATTATATTTCTTGTTTTTGGTGGCGTTCTTGCGCTTCAGTTTTACAAGGGAAGAAAGCTTAATGCAATGCTAATGGTTCACTATATTAGGGGTTTTGAGAATGTTCTTAAACCAAAAGATAAGGATTACATCTACTTAGGTGGGACAGTTGGTTTCAAGGCAAGATATCAACTCCAAAATAAATTTATAAGAGATGTTGATTTGACACTTACAATGCTACCTCGTCAAAGTTTTTTATGGTTGCCTTTTTCTTATGTTATGCGTGGCGGAGATAGACTTTACATTGTTGTGTCTCCTAAATTTAGAGTAAGAAGAGATGCTCATCTTATAAGGAGAATGTTTCATAGGTTTGGGGCAAAGATAAAAGAAGAGAAAGACCTAAATAAGGAGAATTTAAAAGTTAATGACGCTGAGTTTATTGCACTTTACAAAGAGAAAAGCGATGTATTAAATTTATTAAAACTCCTGGAAAATTCCTTTGATTTAAAACGTGTAGGTCAGGTTTCTTTAAATTTTGAAAATAACACAATTTACTGCATTGTGAAACCAGATCCACAAAAAACACCAAGAGAGCTTGAAAAATTCTTAGAGAATTTACCCAAAACTTTTGAAAATTGGACTTATTTTTCAGAAGAATAAACTAAATAAAGTTTTTATCTTTCAACCTCTTCTACATCTCTATACCAGGGAATCGATGTTCCCTTTTTTGCTCTGTTTTGGAAATTTCTTGTTTTAGGGGTTTTTTCAATTACTTCCCTGAGTATTTTTATCTTAGAGTTTATATTATCGAAGTCGTTTTTTGTTATCTTACCTTCGTTTTGAAATGCCTTAGAAAATTCTATAACTTTATCGAGGTTTGCATTGGCATCGTAGTAGAATCCCCAGTCGTCTGATAAAACCTTTCCGATATATGAAGCATCAATTGTTTGTTCCTTTTGTTCTTCCTCTACATTGTGCTGTAAGAAAAGAATAATAAGGTCAACAATGTCCTTTTTGTTTATTTTATGAATTTGAAGTTTTTCAAGTACGATATCAGTTAAGCTAATTGTTGGGAAATCAATTTCGAGACGTCCCCTCCCTGGAGCATTTCCGAACTCAACATTATGCGAAAATTCAAGCCTATCGTAGAAAACATCCACGGCAAACAGTCCTTCTGGGTGTTCAAAAATATTTCTCTTGTATGCAAAAAGGGTATTTACATAAATGTTAGGTTTAAATTTTAGAGTATTTTCAAAAAACTTCTTAACAAGCGGTTGCTGTCTTGAATAAGCAACTGTATCAAGATCTGTAAAAAGTGGTTTTCCTGCACCAAGTCTTTCGAGGGCATAAAAAAGATTTCTTATATATGGGTCTTCTGTGTGCATATAAACTGCAAGAGCGCCCAATACTCTTAAGACAACATTGTTTTCCTTTGCCTTTTCAATAATTTCTTTTGCAAGATTTACAAAATCGCTTTCACTCATATTCACAAATTTTTCACCCATTTTCCACCTCTAACCCTGAATTTTAAAGTAATTTACAATACCATCTTTTGTGATATCTATTATGTATCCCCTCAGTAAGCCTTCGCCATACTCGGAGCCAGGGTTTAAACATAGAGTTTTTCCGATTTTTTCGAACCCTGAGGATTCATGAATATGCCCATGTAAGCCGAGTATAGGTTGATATTTTTCAATAACCGCTCTAACACCCTTTGAGCCGACATGAACAAACTTTACGCCATCAAGGCCACCAACAAGCCTTAAGTTTTTATCCAATTTTGGTGCAAGATCAATTGCAGTATTGTAAGGTGGTGCGTGAATATTGAAAATTGCGTTTTTGGGATCTTTTAATTTTGCAATTTTTTCCTCAAGCATTTTTTGGATTTCCTTATCGTCTCTTTCACGAGGAGTGTCCCATGGAGTTGGATTTACATATTCAAAACTCAAAACCTCATGTCCTTCAATTTCAAAAATTTTGTCAAGGGGATAAATGATTCCCTTATTTTCAAATTCTTTTATAACTGGATCTATTACAAACTCGTCGTCATTTCCTGGCATAACAATGGTAAGAATTTTCTTTGTATCAACTTTTTCGGTCAAGAGGTTTAACCATTCTCTCATTCTTTTAACCATTTCTTCTTCCATAACTTTTTTAACTTTATCGGGATCATTTTTTAGTTCCTGAAGTTCATCTTTAGATACTCTCCTATAATATGCGCCAGCGTTTGATAGTTTTTCTTCAAAACTTTTTGTTTCTTCTTCACTTTTAAGAATCCATGTATTTCCAAAATAGCTTGCCTTGTATGAACCATCATCCTGGAGAATTAAAGGAACTAAAACCTTTCCTGTAAGATCACCTGAAAGAATCAATACATTTGCCTCATATATTGAAACTGCAGAAATCCATTTTCTCCATACAGTTGTTGCTCCATGTACATCTACAGCAAAGAACACTTTCATTTTTGCCTCCCTAAATTAATTTTAAGGGGGGAGAGGTCTCTCTCCCCTTAACAAAAATATTATTATGCAGGTGGAATCTCTTTGAATATTTTGTTAGGATCAACGCCTTCTTCTCTATTTTTGTGCCACATATACACAACAAACAAAAGACCTATAAGTATTAGAAGCGTTGTTATTATCATTGCGAGGGTATTTTGTTCTGTTGTTACGTTTAGAATCATCCACCAACCTATACCGAATGTAATTGCACCAAGGATTGTAATAATTGGTATCTTTCCAAACTTGTACTGGAAAGTTGATTTTTCGTATAGATCTGGACGAGCAAATGGCAAAAACATTGCCGCAAGTCCTAAAGGCCAGATAAATATCAGGCAAGTGTAATCTTCAAGAGCAAGCATTGCAGAAGATAGTTTAGTACCTAATGAATCTCCTAAACCGATAAAAACTCCAATTATTGCAACAATTCCAACAAGGTGGTTTGCCCAAGTTGGCGAACCGAGACGTCCAATCTCTGTAAGTTTTAGGGGGAGCATTCTATCAAATGCCATTGCGAAAATGCCTCTAACGCCTGCCATCCATATAATCATTGAAGTATTGATATACCAAAGGAAGTATCCTATACCTAAAATTATTGAAAATATTGTGTTCTTGCCGATAATTGCAGCATAGAATGGAATTGATGGAGCAGGAGGAGTTGTTCCTAAAACAGTTTTTAATTCATCAAAGTGATTGTAATAAAGCCAGCTATATTCAGTTATAAAGTTGTACCCAAAAGAGTGATATACAGCAACTGCATTTAAAACATAGAGGATTCCAACTGCAATAAGTCCCAATACCATTCCTCTCATATAAGAAAGTCTCGGTGTTTTTACTTCTGATCCAACATAAGAAACAGCTTCAACTGCAGTATAAGCCCATAAAACAGAAAGTAGCATTCCTTGCAGTGCCTGTCCAGGTGCAAGATATGAATCTTTTATGTTTAATTTGGTTGCAAGGTCGTGAACTGCTTGGTATGAATTTGCGCCAAAAATTACATTGAAAGAAGGCTCTCCACTTTTTACAAAAAATATTACTATCGCAATTCCAGTTATTACAAGTGGGATATAAATGATTGCACGTAATACCCACTTGAGTTTGTCTATGCCAAGTAGTTCAAGTATCCACATAATAACAGTAATTCCCAAAGCAATCCAGAGTCTTGTCCAGGGGTCTGCAAGTCCTTCACCTAAAGCCACAAGTGATGCATTTTTGGAGACAATGCCAGCAATCTGAATGCTTGATGCAAGTGGAATAAGCCCGAGATAGTTTAAGAATCCAACTGCAAGGGAAGCACCGCCTCCTACTACATAAGACCAATTAGGTATAAAGCCAAGTATAGGATGTAGAACTCTTGAAATTACAACATACAAAGAACCACTTCTTGGGAATGAAGCGGAAAGAATTGCAAGAACGAGAACAGGCGGAAGCCAGACAAGAAGCCCAATTAAAAATGCCAAAGTCATATTACCACCAGGATAAAGCCCAGGTACCTTTACTGTGTAATAGGTCATGCCCGATGCTGCAGGTCCAGCAATAGTGAACAATAATACATCCCACCAGTTTAATTCCCTTACAAGTCCTGACGCCTTTCTTGTAAACACTACCGACTCTTCGTCCATAATTTCCCCCTTTCTTAAATTTTAAAAATTATACGAATTTTGAATTTGAAGTCAATAGATTTTAATATAGATTTTTTTCTTTTTGTGGTAAAATGAAACATATTAATTTTGGAGGTTAAAATGACTAAAGCATCGAAAATTGTTTTAGCAGTTTACTTTTTCTTTCTAGCACTTATTACAATCATAGTGCCTTGGAGGATAAATCAAGCTGTCGCACAAGGAACAGTTCTTATAAACTCAGTTGGTTATGCACCAATTTGGGCTGTAAGAGCGGTTAGCAGTAATTTCGAAGCAGTAACAGTAGATTTTGGAAGAGTAATTCTTGAAATTATTGCACTTACTGCCTTATTTGGTATTCCATTTGTATTTACGCTTAAAGGTGACGAAGACTATGAGTATGTTGAACTTGAAGATTTTGTTGATGATGGCAGTGAAAAAAACGAAGAATAAGAAACAGGAAAAATAAGGTTTTCCAGTGAGGGCTTAAAGCCCTCCTTTTTTCTTTTTTTAAGAAAAATTAATTTACTTGACTTAATATGTAAAATCTGATATTATAGGTTAACGAAAGGAGGTTTTATAATGGGAAGCATTCTTATAAAGACTGAAATTCCCGGGCCAAAGAGCAGAGAAATTCAGAAGAAAAAAGAAAGCTATGTAGCTTCACCTCTTGAATCGCTTGCGCCTTTTTTTATTGCAAGAGGTGAAGGTGCAGTTGTAGAAGATGTAGATGGAAACAGATTCCTTGATTTTACAGGTGGTTGGGGTTGTCTTGTTGTTGGGTACTCACCAAAGCCAATTATTGAAGCAGTTCAAAAACAAGTAGAAAACTACATTCACACAGATTTTACTTCAATTCCTTATGAACCATATGCTGAACTTGCAAAAATGATTGCGGAACGTGCCCCAGGTAATTATGAAAAAGCGGTTGCTTTTTTTAATTCTGGAGCAGAAGCTGTGGAGAATGCCGTAAAAATCGCAAGAGGTTATACAAAGAGGAGAGCAGTTGTAGTTTTTGACGGGGCCTTCCATGGAAGAACTCTTCTTACTATGACAATGACCCATAGACCAATGCCATATAAATATATTTTTGGATCAGCACCTGATGTTTATAGAATTCCGAGACCGAATGTCCACAGAAATAAATATACTCCGAAGGATTTTGAGAGACTTCTTCTTGATACTGTTGCTCCCGACGATGTTGCAGCAGTTGTCATTGAACCAATACAAGGAGAAGGTGGTTTTAATATTCCACAACCTGGTCTTCTTGAGGAGATAAGGAGGGTAACTGAAAAATACGGCATTCTTTTTGTTGCTGATGAAGTTCAGAGTGGTTATGGAAGAACTGGAAAGTTCTTTGCAGTTGAAAATTGGGGTGTTGTGCCTGATTTGATATCACTTGGTAAGTCAATTGCCGCAGGTTTTCCGCTTTCTGCTGTTGTTGGAAATAAAAAGATTTTTGATTCATTACCTAAAGGTTCTATTGGTTCAACTTTTGGTGGAAACCCTGTTGCATGCGTTGCTGGCATTGAAGTGATAAAGATGATAGAAAGAGAAAAACTTCTTGATAGGGCCGTTCATCTGGGGAAAATCATAAGAGAAAGGTTTGAAGAATTCCAGAAAAAGTATCCAGCTGTGAAGGAAGTTCGTGGTGTTGGTGCTATGCAAGCAATTGAATTTATTAAGGATCATGACACATGGGAACCTGATGCTGAGACTTGCCAAGCTGTTATACAAGAGGCACTCAAAAACGGTGTCGTTCTTGCAGGTGCAGGTTTACACAAGAATATAATAAGATTATTAATACCACTTGTGATAACTGAAGAACAGCTAAAAGAAGGTCTTGATGTTCTTGATAAGGCGATCGAAACTGTAACAAAAGGAAAATAAAAAATTAGCTTATGAGCGATTTACGGGGGTTTTATGCCCCCGTAATTTCTTTAATGGAATTGAGAGGATCTTTATTTTGTTTTTTTGAGTAATTTAGTAAGAGCTCTTTTCCTTTATTAATTATTTCCTCGTCAATTTTATTGTCAAAACCTCTTATAAGCACACTTGGACCAGGAAAATCTGGCACAAGCATAACATCATTAGGCTTTCTCAGACTTTCAAGCCGTTTATTTTCAATTTCGTTTCTTCCGACAACGAAGATAGTCTTACCTTCAAATAAAACTCTTCCATTTCTTAGAATCTCTGAATCATTTCCATCAAAATTTGGGTTAATATTTTTTAGCATTTTCAGCCTTTTAGCATATTCAGGATCGGTCAATATGCAACCTGATGCAGGGGTTTTATATTCCTTAAGTCCAAATTCTTTTACAAGTTTAAGTTGAATTTTTCTTGATTGTCCTCGGATATCGAGCATTTCTTCTCTTTTGATTATTCCCTTTAACTCAGGTTCTGAAACTTTAAGAAGTTTTTGAGATAAGGGTCTAACGATTTTTCCTTCAAGACCAAGTGTTTTCTCCATTTCTTCAAAAACTGTTCTTCTTTGGGAAAAAGGTCTTTCATCAAGAACCTCGCCTGTTGCTATAAAGTCGAAACCTTCTTTTTCCATTATTTCTTTTGCTTTTTTTATCATAAGCATATGACAGTCTATGCATGGGTTCATGTTTTTTCCGTACCCATGTGGTGGATTTTGTACAATTTTAAGGTGTTCTTCTGATATATCTTCAATCCTTAATTTAAGCCCAATTTCTTCGGCAAATCTTTTTACCTTTTCTCCCTTAAAAAAGTAAGTTTCAAAGAATATAGGCACAACTTCTATTCCTTGCTTCATTAATATGAGGCAAGCAAGTTGTGAATCAATTCCACCGGAAAATAAAACTAAGGCTTTTGCCATTTAATAACCTCCAAATTTACTTGCATGCAATTATAACTTAAACAGTAATGTTTTCAAAATAAAGCTTATCTTCGTATAATTTAAAGGCATGAATTGAAAGGAGGCAAAATGAGGGCAATAATTGTACATGGTGGTGCAGGTGATGCAAAAAGAACAGAAGAAATACCCGAAAGGGTTGATTTTGTTAAAAAGGTTGCAAACTATGGATTTGATTTATTAAAAAGCGGTCTTAATGCAGTTGAAGTAGCAGTTAGAGTAGTAAAAATGCTTGAGGATCATCCGCTTTTTGATGCAGGGAGAGGCTCATATCTCAATGAGGAAGGTTTTGTAGAAATGGATGCAGGAATTATGGATGGATCTACACTTTCAATTGGTGCTGTTGCAGGTATTAAAAGGCTAAAAAATCCCATTGAACTTGCGCGTCTTGTAATGGAAAAATCACACCATAACATTCTTATAGGAGATGGAGCAGAAAAGTTTGCCTTAGAAAACGGTCTTGAATTTGTTCCACCATACTATTTTTATACGGATCGCATTATAAAAATTTTTGAAGGTACATACGGTGATACAGTAGGAGCGGTGGTTTTAGATGGAAATAAAATTGTTTCTGCTGTTTCAACAGGTGGTACGCCTAAAAAACATGTAGGTCGTGTTGGTGATTCCCCAATAGTTGGCTCAGGATTTTATGCGAATTCTGAGTTTGGCGCAGTTTCAACTGGCATTGGTGAGGATATAATGAAAGTTATTTTAAGTTTTAGAATTTCGTTGTATTACCCTAACTACTCTATTAGTGATGCTGTTAAAAAATGCATAGATGATTTAAGTGGAATTAACGGCCACGGAGGTCTAATAGCGCTTGATAAAAATGGCAATATAGGATACTCCTTTAATACCAAAGGAATGTTTTTTGCATATATGAAAGATGGCCAAGATACAGTTGTTGGAGGTTTTTAGAGCAGTAGTAGAAGACTTAAAGGAGGAGGAATGAAAAATATTAAAAAATTAGTTGTCTTGGTGTTGATTTTTGTACTCTTACCTTTTGCTTCTGTTTTTGGTTGGAATTCTCATGGATTAACACTCTCTTATGTTGTCTCAAATATTTACTGGCTTAAAAAGTATAGTAGCATTAAAATTACACCATATACCTACAAAGAATACGAGACACAACCAATAAATCCAGATTTTCAAATTAAGTATCTTGAAGGTAGCATTGGGGATAAAACTGATGCAATAACAATACTTACAACATATGCAGATGAGCCTGATTGGGGACTTGATGAAAACATGAAACTTTCCAAACTTCAAATTCTTACAGGTGGTCCTCAGGGTTATAGGCATATGTATTACAAAATGGGACCAATTACAATTGGAACTGCACCGAATCAGATTGAATTTTGGTTTCACATGGCGGAGATCGCGAAATCAAAAAATGATCTTTATTGGACATTTAGATTCCTTGCAAGAGCACTTCATTATATGGAGGACTTAACCCAACCTTATCATGGAACTCCAGGACCCACGTCAATTATTTTAAAAAATATATTTAGTGGCGTTCAAGGACTTACTATAATGTGTTCAAATCACCATTATGCACTTGAGGATTACCAAGGCTATATGGTAAATATAGGAAATCCAGATTTTGTGAAAACTCTTGAAGAAAATTACTTGCCCATTGATGTGGGAAATGTGAATTCTCTTACTGAGCTTGGAAATTATGCAGCATCACTTAATAGAGAAAGAGTAAAAATTTTGTGGTTTCTTGAAACAAAGTTGTTTCATGACGATGTAAATAGCAAAAACGCCAAATTTAAGCTTACAGATGATAAAATTGTTAAACTTGATAGAAAAATACAAACCCAATACAATGAAGCCTTACTTTATTCTTTAAAATACTTCAATGGTTTTTCGAGGCTTCTTCTCGAATACGCAAAAATAAAGCTTAACCTTTAATTGTTTTCTTCTTTTTCAAAATGATGGTGTTTTATTACTTTTCCTTCACCAATATAAACAACATATTCACCAATATTAGTTGCCTGATCTGCAATACGCTCGACATTTTCAGAAACTCTTATTATAAGTATTGCTCTGTTAATTGTTCTTGGATCGCTTAACATATAAGTGATTAACTCTCTTATAATCTGATCATTTAATTGGTCTACAATATCGTCACGCACGCAAATTTCTCTTCCCAATTTGCTATCTTCATTAACAAATGCAGTAATTGCATCGTCTAACATTTGTAAAGCAGTTTCAGTCATCCTCGGTAGATCAATATATGGTTTTACATCTGGTTGCGGAATTAATTCTCTACCAAATTCTGCGATATTAACAGAAAGATCTCCAACTCTTTCAAGGTCTTTTACCATTTTGATAATCATTGCAATTTTTCTTAGATTCTTTGCTTGTGGTGAATAGAGCGCAAGTGTTTCAATTGCAAGATCATCAATCTCAATTTCAAGTTCATTGACCTGAGGTTCAAGCTCATTTATAACCTTTTCTGCTAATTCCATTTTCTTTTCTACTATTGATTTAACTGATAATTTAACCATTTCTTCTGCAATGGAAGACATTTTTAAGACTTTTTCAGTTAAAACTTTTAATCTATCTTCTAACATTTTTCACCTCATCCAAATCTTCCTTCAAGATAATCTTCTGTGAGTTTTTTCTTTGGAGTTGTAAATATCTTCTCTGTTTTGTCATATTCTACTAATTCACCCATGTAGAAAAAAGCTGTATAATCAGAAATTCTTCCTGCTTGCTGAATATTATGTGTTACAATTACAATAGTGAATTCTTTTTTCAATTTTTCTATTAACCGTTCAAGTTGAATTGTTGAAATTGGATCTAAAGCAGAAGCTGGTTCATCCATTAAAAGCACCTTTGGTTCTATTGCAATTGCTCTTGCAATACAAAGTCTCTGCTGTTGTCCTCCAGATAAACTAAAAGCAGAATCGCCTAGTTTGTCTTTTACCTCTTCGTATAAATTTGCTTCTTTGAGAGCCCAAATAACTTTTTCTTCGATGACTTTTTTGTCTTTTTCACCATGAATTTTGAGTCCATATGCTATATTTTCAAAGATTGACTTTGGAAATGGGTTTGGTCTCTGGAAAACCATGCCAACATTTTTTCTTAGTTCAAAAACATTCATATCTTTATCGTAGATGTTCTTGTTATCCAACAGGACCTCTCCTTCTATGGTTATATCCTCAAAAAAGTCATTCATCCTATTGAGACTTCTAAGAAATGTTGATTTTCCACATCCAGAGGGTCCTATTATTGCAGTAACTGCGTTTTCATAAATGTCAAGAGTTATGTCTTTAAGAATTTTTTGCTTTTTTGTGTATGCATTTAAGTGTCTCACAGCAATTTTTACCATTTTTTATTGCTCCTGTATTTATTCCTTATTATTATACCTGGAAGTGTAATAATAAAAACAATCAATATTAGGACAATTGAAGCACCAAAGGCAATCGGTACTTGTTTTTGTGGGAATGTTCCTTCTGTAAGGAGTCCGTAAATTGTATAGGGAAGCGCCATTACTGGTTCAAAAATACTTGTAGGGAGACCTCTTGTGTAAAAGGTTGCTCCAGTAAACAATATTGGTGCTGTCTCACCAATTGCTCTTCCTATGCTTAAAAGTACTCCTGTTATAATATTTGGCATAGCAGTTTTTAAAACAATTTCAAATGTTGTTTGCCATTTTGTTGCACCAAGTGCAAATGATGCATCTCTAAAGTCTTTGGGGACAAGCTTTAGGCTTTCGATTGTTGCTGAAAAGATTGTGGGAAGCATTAGAATTGAAAGCGTTAAACTGCCAGAAAGAAGAGATATTTTAAATCCCAACATCTTTGAAAATACTGCAAGACCAAAAAGGCCAAAAATGATTGAGGGTATGCCAGAAAGTGTATCGATAGAAAGTCTTATAGCATTCGTTAGTGTATTTTCCTTTGTGTATTCTGAAAGGTATATTCCACCTAAAACTCCAATGGGTACAGCAAAAAGACTTGCAAGTCCCAAAAGATAAATACTACCAACTATAGAAGGTAATATTCCACCTTCTGTAAAACCATTTCTTGGATAATCAATTATAAAATTGAGAGAAATGACTTTTAATCCTCTCGAGAAAATATAGAAAAGAAGTGTTAAAACTATTAATACCGAAACGAACGCAAAGAATCTAAAGATTGTAAAGAAAATGAATTCTTTTTTAGTTTTATCCATATAGTTTTCGCCTATAAAGTGATTTTAGGTATCTGCTTAGTAAGTTAAAGGAAAGAACTAAGAAAAGTAGTATCAATGCAAGTAAAAACAAAGCCCGGTAATGGTCTGAACCTACGGGAGTTTCTGCCATTTCAAGTGCAATTGTTGCTGTTATTGGCCTCATTGGTTCTAAAATTGAGCGAGGAATTCTTATGGAATTTCCGGATGCTATAAGAACGGCCATAGTTTCGCCAATTGCCCTGCCAAATCCTGCAATTATAGATGCAAATATTCCTTCTAAAGAACTTGGTAGCGTGATTCCGAAGATTGTTTCAAGGTTAGACGCACCAAGTGCATATGATGCAAGCTCATGCTCTTTAGGGACCATGGAAATTGCATCTTCTGAAAGAGTAGTTATGGTGGGGATAGACATTATGGCAAGTATAATGCTTGCGTTTAAGCCGTTTAATCCTATTGGAAGATTAAATAACTTTTTTATTAATGGTGCCAAAAAAAGAAGGGCAAAAACTCCATATATAACAGAAGGGATATTTGCAAGAAGTTCAATTGTTGGTTTCAGAATACTTCTTAATTTCGGTGAGGCTAATTTTGATAAATATATTGCAGTTCCAAGTGATAAAGGAATTGCAAAGAGCATCGAGAAAAAGGCAATAAAAAACGTTGAAATGATTGAAGGTAAAAAGCCAAAGAGTGGAGGTGTTGATGTCGGTCTCCACTCTTTACAAGTTATAAGTTCAATAATAGAGTACTTTGAAAGAAGTGGCATTCCTTCTATTGAAATAACTACTATGATACCTCCAACTATCAGAATCGCAATGTAACCAAATATTGGGAGCAAGTACTCTATTAAGTTTCTTTTCATGCTACTTTATTCTAATAAATCCAACGCTCTCTACAATATCCTGTCCTTCAGGCGACAAAACAAAATCTATAAAATTCTTTACTTCACCTTTAGGTTCGCCATTTGTATACATATAAAGGAATCGGGACAATTTGTATGTATGATTAACTACAGTTTCTTTAGAAGGCATTATACCTTCGTATGCTACGGCCTTAACTTGAGAATCTAAATAACCTAAACCAACATAACCTATTGCTCCTTCTGTTGTTGCAACCGTGTTTTTCAATGCTTGACTTGATGATTGGAATGTTGCTTTATCTGTAATCTGAGCACCATGAGGCATTACAAGTTCCATAAATGTTCCGTATGTACCTGAAGATGTATCTCTTGATACTACAACGATTGGGGTATCCTTCCAACCTAAATCTTTCCAGTTTGTAATTTTTCCAGTAAAAATGTCAATCACCTGTTGTTTTGTAAGATTTGTAATAGGATTCGCAGGGTTTACAATAATAGCAATTGCATCGAGTGCAATTTTTGTTTCGTAGGGATTTACTCCCTTTGCCTTTGCTTTTTCAATTTCTTCTGGCTTTATTTCTCTTGAAGCGTTTGCAATATCTGTCGTGCCATCAATAAGTGCGGCAATTCCATTTCCTGAACCTGTTCCTTCAACTGAAATTTTCACATTAGGGTGCTTGTTCATATACACTTCAGCTGCTTTTTGGGCGATTGGGAATACAGTTGTTGATCCATTCATAGTGATTTTAGCTTCTTGTGCCGCTTCCTTCTGAGAAGCTTGTTTGCATCCAGTAAAGATAAAGACAACTGAAAATACCATGATACCTACCAAAAGATACGCTAAGAATTTCCTTTTATTATTCATGCCCTCACCTCCAATTATATAATAGAGGTGTATAATTTCAAATAAAAGAGTTTTTGGTTAAAATTCAGTTAAAATATGGTTAAATAAAGTTAAATAATTTTTGGGAATTTCAAGGTAAATTTAGTACCTGCGCCTAATTTACTTTCTACCTTAATTTCTCCTGAGTGCATCTGCACTATTCTTTTAGTAATTGTTAATCCAAGCCCGGTACCCTTTACTATTTCATTTCTTGAAGAGTCTTCTCTATAGAATGGTTCAAATATTTTATCAACATTTTCTTCTTTAATACCTTTTCCTGTATCTTCTATTACAACATATATAAATTTGTCGTCACTAAAAACATTTAGCATTACTTTGCCCTTTTCTGTATACTTCAAAGCATTTTCAAGGAGATTTATTAGTACATCCTCTAAAAGAAAGTAATTACCTCTTATTGTTGAATTTAGTTCTATGTTATACGAAAATTCAAGACCTTTTTCCTTAAAATGATTTTCAAATTTTTTTATAACTTCATTAGATAGTTTTGAAAAATCAACAATTTCCTTAAGACTATTTCTTCCCGATTCAATTTCACTTAGTTTAAGAATTCTTTCTGTAAGTTTTTTAAGTCTTTCAGTGTTTTCTTTGAGAATTTGCAAGAATTTTTCACCCTTTTTCTTTATAAAGCCTTCATTTTCAAGTATTTCAACTGTCCCGAGGATTGAGGAAAGTGGCGTTTTCATTTCATGAGAAACTGCTTCCAAAAATTGTGTTTTTAGAAGTGTTTCTACTTTAAAGTCATCCAATTTTTTGATTATTAGAAGTAAATGCGGGGTCTCTTTTATTATGATAGGGAATGCTGAAATGTCATACAGTGTTCCATTTATTTCGATTTGCTTTTTAATTTCTTTTTCGGATTCTAAAGCATTACTAATTAACGATATCATTTCACTATTTCTTATGGCTTCATAGTAAATTTTCTTATCTTTAAGCTTAATAATGCTATCAGACTGAGGGTTTTTAAAGATAATTTCTCCTTGAGAATTTATGATAATTATTGCTTCGTCAATTTTTTTGGAGAGTTCATTGCAAATAGTTTGCAAATCATTTAACTCCTTTAATTTTGAAATATACGATTTGTTAAGCAAAAGTGTGTTTTCTCTAATTTCATCAAAAATTAGAAGTGATTTTTCTACACCTTTAATCTCATTTCCATCAAGAGTTAATTTTAGAAGTTGTTCCAGGTTTTTTAAATCGTTTAGCTCATTAAAGAGATAAAAGATTAATATTACAATAGCTAACGAAAGGAGCACAATAATAAATCTTAGGAAAAACCTAAAAGATAATAAAACTGTTGAAATTGTTATAATAGCTATTGCTGTTAGTAAATATAGGTTTATTCTTCGAGCTGGAATTTGTAGCCAACCCCCCTTACAGTTGCGATGTATTTACCGCAATCATGAAGTTTGTCTCTAATGCTTTTAATATGTACATCAACAGCACGCTCTGTGGGAGAAACCGTATGGAGGAACGCTTCATTTAGGAGTTCCTCTCTTGTGAAAACCTTTCCTTTTCCTTCAATAAGAATCTTTAGGAGTCTAAATTCCGTAGGTGTAAGTTTTACAGGTTTATCCTTGCAATAGACAAGGTAGTTTGCAACATCAAGAGTAATATCTCCCGCCTGAATAACAGTTTTTTTGCCTTCCCTTACAAAAGCCTTAACTTTTGCTGCAAGTACCCTTGGTGAAAATGGTTTTGGAATATAATCGTTTGCACCCATTTCAAGTCCAAGAACCATATCACCTTCAGAGTTTTTTGCAGTAAGGATAATAACAGGAATGTCTTTTGTATCTTCCCTTGATTTAAGTGTTTTGAGAATCGTAAGCCCATCAACATTCGGGAGCATCAAGTCCAATACAATACAATCGTACTTTTTCGAACCAATTGCATTAAGAAAACTATCTCCTGTGTAATACTTGTCGACCTTAAACCCCTCTCTTTCCACATAAAAGGAGGCAAGATCTACGATGTCCTTTTCGTCATCAATAATCGCTATCCTCTTCATAGTTTTATTATATGTAAAATAAGGATTTTTTACAAAGAGTATATAATTGAGTTGTATGAAGAAAGGTTATTTTGATTTGCCTTTGCATAATGGTGATGCACCATCATGGTTATTTAAAAGAATGGAAAAATTAGCAAGGTATCTTTCCCTTGCAATTATTGAATTTTTTGGGATAGAAGAGTACTTAAAGCGTCTCTCTGATCCAATATGGTTTCAATCTTTTGGTTGTCTTCTTGGATTTGATTGGCATAGTTCTGGCCTTACTACCACAACAACAGGTGCAATTATCTCTGGTTTATCAAGTGAAAGTAAAAATTTAGGTTTGTTTTTTGCTGGCGGTAAAGGTGCAAGGGCACTTGATACACCATCTCAAATTGATAGAATATTCGAGGATGGTTTTATTTCTTTAGATCTTGCAAATTCAATGAAGAAAACTTCCCGTCTCGTTGCTAAAATTGATTCATCCTGCATACAAGATGGCTATAAACTTTATCATCACTTTGTTATTTTTGATAAAGATGGTAACTGGGCAATTATTCAACAAGGTATGAAGGAAACAACTCGTTATGCTCGGAGATATCATTGGAATTCGTTTGGACTAAAAAGTTTTGTAAAAGATCCTCATAAAGGAGTTATAACTGTAAAATTTGAAGCTCCTTTAAATCTTGTTGATAGCACAATAGAAGAAACTCAACAAAAGATGGTAGAGCTTGCAAATGACAAAAATCTTTCAAAAGAAATAAAAAGCATTAAATTTCCAGCCCATCATCCTATTTATGAAGATGATTTTGATAAGGAACATCTCTCAAAAATTTTTTCTTACGTTTCTGAATTAAATCCCAAAGATTTTGAAGAATTACTTCTCATTAAAGGGCTTGGTGAAAAGAGTTTGCGCGCACTTGCGCTATCTTCGCACTTACTTTTTGGCTCTCCGCTTTCTTATAAAGATCCTGCAACATTTTCATTTGCACACGGTGGAAAAGATGGATATCCCTACCCTGTAATGAGGGACACTTACGATAAAACGATACAGGTATTTGAGACTGCAATTAGAAAAGCTAAGCTTTCTGAATTAGAGAAAGAGAGACTTCTTTCAAAATTGAGAAGCCTTGTTATATGAAATTCAAAACGATAAGAGACGATGTTATTGTAAAAAATGTTATTAAAAGATCGGTATTCATTGGGACTATTAAGTATGTTTCAAATTTAGCTGAAGCCGAAAAATTCTTAAAGAGCTTAAAGGTGCAGTATAAGGATGCAAATCATAATCCTCATGCTTTTAGACTAACTTCAGGTGAATACCATTACTCTGATGATGGTGAGCCAAGTGGTTCCGCTGGGTTACCAATCTTCAATGCTATTAGACGTTTTGATATATACAATGTTTGTATTGTAGTGACTCGTTATTTTGGTGGCGTTAAACTTGGGATTCCAGGGCTTATAGAAGCATATGGAAAAACTGCAGAATTTGCGATTAACAATGCTAAAATTGTCGAAGAAAAAACGACAAAGACTATTGAAATAGTATTTCCATATAGTTCGTTTAATTATGTTAACTATGTTTCAAACAAGTTCCAAGCAGAAGTTTTAAAAAGGGAATTTAAGGATTTAGGTATTTTAGTCTTAAAAATTGACGAAGACTTACTTTTGGATTTTACAGAGCTTCTTAAAAAGGATAACAGGATTTCTATTAGAGTAGTAAATTTTTAACTTGCAAACAAATTTGATTTTTGTTATAATAAGTTTGCTATAGATGAAACTGACTTAGGAGGCGAAAGTTGGCTACAAAAATTAAGCTTGCAAGAGTTGGAGCACCTCATCGAGCATTCTATAGGGTTATAGTTTCCGACTCTCGTTTTGCAACTGATAGTAAAGTGATTGAAATTATTGGGCACTGGAATCCAGTTGTAGAACCAGAAGAACTTGTGTTTAACAAGGAAAAGGTTCTTGATTGGCTAAAAAAAGGCGCACAGCCCACTGAAAGCGTTATTAATCTTCTTAAACGCGCAAAAATTTGGGAAGAGTACCTAAAACTCAAAGGAGGTAAATGATGAAAGAACTTATTGAAACTATTGTTAAGGCATTGGTTGACAAGCCAGAAGAAGTTAAGGTTACGGAAGTTGCAGGTGAAACTGCAGTTATTTATGAAATAAAGGTTGCAGATTCCGATATTGGAAAAGTTATTGGAAAGCAGGGAAAGACTGCAAACGCACTTAGAACAATTGTAAAAGCAGCATCCTCTAAGATTGGAAAAGCAGCAAGCATTCAAATCAATTCCAAGCCAAGAGGAGCATAAGCCTTAGGAGTGCTCGATGAGTGTGCTTCACCTTAAACAAAATGTAATAGTTAAAGTAATAGTAACTGAAAAATTTAAAGAAGACTTTAAAAGAGAACTTTCAAGGCAGTTAGAAACAGCAGAAAGCAAGGCGCGTGAGTTAAAGTCTTCCCTTGCGCGCCTTGTTATTGAAAGTGCTGGTATCCAGAATCCAACTTATGTTGAAAGCTTAAAAGCAAGAATCGAAGAAGAAAGAATGCTCCAAGAGGCAATTGCTTCTGATTTGAGAGAAAAACTCAAAGAAGTCGATGCTCTTCCAATTGATAGTATTTATCCTTATACAGTGATTGAAGGCTTAGTCGATATTGATGTTGGAGACAACTTGTTTAAAAAGATTGCAGGCGTAGAAGTTATTATAAAAGATGGTGTTGTAATCGAGATTAAAGAAGGCACCTAAGGGTGCCTCTTTTACTTTATGGAAGTTCATTTTCTTACAATATTTCCTGAATTTTTTGAATGTGCAAAGGATTTCGGTCTCTTTAAGGTTGCAAGAGAAAAACTTGTTCTATCATATTACGTTCATAACTTAAGAGATTTTACTAAAGATAAGCACAAATCGACAGATGACACTCCCTATGGCGGTGGAGCAGGCATGGTTATGCTTGTTGAACCAATTGTAAAGGGGATAGAATTTGTTGAAGAAAATTATGGCAAACAGTTTAAAATCCTCACATCTCCACAGGGTATTAAGTTTAGTGAAGATCTTGCAAAAGAAATTTCAACAAAAGAAAAATTACTCTTTATACCTACTCACTATGAAGGTGTTGATGAAAGGGTTATGAATTACATTGATATGGAGATTTCTATTGGCGATTATATCCTTAGTGGAGGAGAAATTGCTTCACTTGTAATTCTTGACGCATCACTTAGGCTTGTTGAGGGACTTCTTCATAATAAAGAATCATTATCCGAGGAGAGTTTTGAAAATTATCTTCTTGAGTATCCTCAATATACTCGCCCGTATGATTTTAGAGGAGAAACTGTCCCAGATGTTTTAAGAAGTGGTAATCATAAGGAAATTGAAAAGTTTAGAAAGATGGAATCTCTCAGAAGAACTTTACTTAAAAGACCTGATTTGCTTTTGAAACGTGCGTTCTCTGAAGAAGAAAAAGAACTTCTTAAAGAAATCTTTAATGATATTGAAGATTTAATAAGGAGATTAACATGATTAAACTGTATATGGCACTTCTACATTATCCTGCTTATAACAAAAACAAAGAAATTGTTGCAACAAGTATAGTAATCCATGATTTACATGATATGTCAAGAGCGGCGCGGACTTATGGGGTAAAAACTTTCTATGTTGTACAACCTATGGAAGAGCAGAAGAAAGTTGTCTCGCGTATAGTCCATTTCTGGCAGACAGTAGGATATGAATACAATCCGAATAGATTAGATGCAATCTCAGTTATGGACGTAAAAGATTCGCTCTTTGATGTAATTAAGGAAATCGAAAGAAAAGAAGGAGAAAAACCTTTAATCATTGGAACATCAGCTAAAGAAAGAGAAAAGCTTGTTACATATGAGTTTGTTTCAAGAGAGTTAAAAAACAACCATCCTGTTCTCGTTTGTTTTGGTACAGGGTGGGGAATCCCCGAGGAATTTGAACGAAACTTTGATGGTTTCTTTCCACCAATTGTTGGAATAACAGATTTCAACCATCTTTCAGTAAGAAGTGCTGCTTCAATTATTCTTGATAGAATTATAAATACATACAAATCTTGTTCCTCTAACGATTCTTTAAGTGGAAACTAATCCTATCATTCCTATTTATTGATGATTTAATTCTAAAATCATATCAGTATTATTCCAAGCGATGTTAAGACTTCAAATTATTTTTCGTAGAGTTCTTAAATATTTTAAGAGGATGCATTACCTTTTAAAAAATTGGAAAAGCATGACGCCTTTTTTAACTTAATACCATAAGTCAAGAATCCTTTGGGGCAGAGTTCATAGAGAGTACTAAATTTAGATGGGGATTTGTAAATCTCCCCTCTTTAAAATTTCCCAAGAAAAGGCAGAGATTTCTCATTTAGTCGAAGGGGTAAAAACTCCCCTCCAACTTCCCCAAAAAGAGGAGATTTCTCAGTCGCTTGCGCTCCTTCGAAATG
>NZ_JBMFSR010000010.1:0-32058 GCF_049967455.1 Caldisericum sp.
CTTTTTAATTATATCAAAAAAATGTATAATATCTAAAATGGAGAAAATAATCCTTGTCGATGGTAGCAGTATAATTTTTAGGGCTTACTTTGCCTTGCCTAAGTTTTCAACTTCAACTGGTATTCCAACGTCTGCTGTATATGGGTTTCTTAGGATGCTCTTGAGGATTCTTAAAGACGAAAAACCTAACTATCTTGCAGTTGCTTTTGATAAGAAAGCCCCTACATTTAGACATATCGAATATAAGGAGTATAAGTCTCAGAGACCAAAAATGCCTGATGAGTTATCACTTCAGTTTGATGTATTAAAAGAGGTGCTTATTGCACTTAACATAAGATATTTTGAACTTGATGGCTTTGAGGCAGATGATATCATTGCAACTTTTGTAGAAAAATTGAAAGGAACCGATCTTGAAATTTTAATATTATCCTCTGACTTTGATCTTGCACAGCTTATTCAAAAGAACGTTAAATTGCTTGTTACAAGAAAAGGTGTTACAAAAATTGAGGTATATGACGAGGAAAAATTTATTAAGGAGTTTGGCTTTGAACCTGTTCATCTCGTTGATTATAAAGCTCTCTTAGGTGATGTTTCAGATAATATTGAGGGAGTTAAGGGAATCGGAGAAAAAACTGCATCAAAACTTATAAGTGAATTTAAAAGTGTTGAAAATATAATAAAGAATGAAGAAATAGTTGAAAGGTTTCATTTAAATGGAGAAGAAGAAAAGATACTTAGAAATAAATCATTATGTATGCTTGTTAAAGATGTGCCAATTGAGTTTAGGCTTGAAGAGTTAAAAGTGCCTGATTTTAAAACGGAAAAAGCTTATAAAGTATTAAAAAAATTTGAATTTAATTCGCTAATAAAGGAATTAGGTTTTCAATTTCAAGAAGAAAATGGAGATGCTGATTCGCTGTTTAAAAGTATTGATAAGAATAATGGTTCTAATGTGGACTCCGAAGATAAATCAAGTTCTACCGCTTTAAGGATTGAAAATAGAAATAGCTTTGTCGAGAGAGCGGTTTTATATGTGATATCTTTCGAGAAAAAAATAGAAAAAGTTGTTCTCAATTATAAAAATTTTAATTATGAGTTTGATTTTGAAAATAATCTTTTCCTTGACCATCGTAATCTTCCACTTTTAAAAGAAGTTCTCTCAAATGAAAATGTAGAAAAGTACACAAACAATTTGAAAATGCTTTACAAAGTTGCAGATTATACTGAAACACCTCTTAGAAATGTAGTTCTTGACTCAACTCTTGCTTTATATCTTATAGATCCAGACCAAGAAGACTTTTCGATTAAAAATTTTAAGAGTTATCTAAACATTGATAGTCCAATAACGAATTTAGAAGATGAAATAAACTTCTTAAAGACACACGGAACTGATATTTTGGAGTATCTTAAAAAAGAAAATTTGGAATTTGTATTTACTCGCATTGAATTACCCTTAGCGAGGGTCCTTTATGAAATGGAAAAAGTAGGTATTGAAGTCGATGTAGAGTATTTCAAAAAATTAAAGGAAGAAATAGAAAAGCATATTGAAGAGCTTGAACAGAAAATTTATAAACTAGCAGGTATATCTTTTAATATTTTATCTTCTAAGCAGCTTTCATCAGTTTTGTATGAAGTCTTGGGCCTTGAATTGCCAAAAGGTTATTCAGGCGGAACCGGTAGTAATGTTTTGTTAGAGATAAGTGGATCGCATCCTATAATTCCTCTTATAATTGAATATAGACATCTTGTTAAATTAAAGAATACTTATATTGATCCAATTCCACATCTTGTTTCAAAAGAAACTGGTCGATTGCATACAATATATCATCAAATTGGAACGTCAACTGGTAGATTAAGAAGCACAAATCCAAATCTACAGAACTTACCAGTGAAAGATGAATGGGGAATAAAGATTCAAAAAGGATTTGTAGCTCATGGAGAAAAAAAAGTCCTTGTAAGTGCTGATTATTCTCAGATAGAATTACGAATACTTGCACACTTATCGCAGGATAAAAATCTCATAGAATCATTCTTAAATAAGGAAGATATCCATAAAAGAACAGCAATGGAAATTTTTAACTTAAAAGAGGATGAAGTTACAAAAGAAAAACGCAATTTCGCTAAAGCTATAAATTTTGGCATCATTTATGGAATCTCTCCTTACGGACTTGCAAAGCAAGTAGGTATTTCAAAAGAAGAAGCAAAAGAATATATTGAACTTTATTTTAAGAGATATCCAATGGTTAAAGAATACATAGAAAGAGAGATAACTCTTGCAAGGGAAAAAGGAGAAACTCGAACTATCTTTGGTAGAAGGCGTTTTATTAGAGGACTTGATGATAAAAATGGAGTAATAAGGGAGAGCGCACGAAGAATCGCTATCAATAGTCCTATTCAGGGGAGTGCTGCAGATATAATAAAACTTGCAATGGTCGAAATAGTAAATAAGATAGATGATATTAAAATTTTGCTTCAAATTCATGATGAACTTGTTTTTGAAACTGAAGCGGATTTTCTTCAAGAAAAGCTACCCTTGATAAAAGATGCGATGGAAAACATATACAAACTTGCTGTTCCTCTTGAAGTTGACATCGCCTATGGCAAAAATCTTGGGGAGGCTAGATCTTGAAAGTAATTGGACTAACTGGAAATATAGCTTCTGGGAAGAGTTCAGTTTCAAATATCTTAAAAGATCTGGGAGCTAAAATTATTGATATGGATGATATTGCTAAGGAAATTCAAAATTTGAATTACAGAGGTGTATTGGATAAAATTAGAGAGACTTTTGGAGATAGTGTATTTCAAAACGGAAATATGCTTGACAGACGTGCACTAGGAAAAATTGTCTTCAGCAATAAAAATATGCTTGAGAAATTGAATAGTATTATGATTCCCGTAATGACTGAGAGGCTTTTAGAAGAGTTAGAAAAGGCAAAGAGAAAAGGTTTTGATGTAGTTATTGTTGATGCAGCTATTCTTATTGAGGCAAATTGGGATAGGTTCGTAGATGAGGTATGGGTTGTTTATACGCCCAAAGAGCTTCAGGTAAGAAGATTAATGGAAAGGGAAAATATAGATAAAGAATTAGCTTTAGAAAGAGTGAGTTCACAAATGCCAATAGAAGAGAAAATAAAGCGAGCTAATGTAGTTATAGATAATAGCGGTGACTTTAATGAGTTACGAAATAAAGTTTTAGAGTTATGGGAAAGAGTGAAAAGTTCTACTTAAGTTATTCAAAAATTTCTACATACATTAAGTGCCCGTTAAGATATAAATTTATTTATGTAGATAATTTAGAGACAGAAATAAAACCTTATTTTAGTTTTGGAAATTCCATTCACAAAGTGCTTGAGAAATTCTATAGTCCAGAGGAAAACTTCAAAGTTCTTAAAAAGGATCCGTATAAATATCTTTTAGAACTTCTTGATAAGCATTGGATAAGCGCTGGGTATAAAAATGTTCAAGAAGAGTTAAGTGCAAAAAACAAAGCAAAAGAAATCCTTATTGCTTATTATAGGGAAAATATTTTTGGATTTGAACCTGCCTTTGAGGTTGAGAGTGAGTTCTCAATACCATTTTTAGGCTTGGACTTGAAAGGACGTCTTGATAGAGTTGATAAGGTTAACAAAGATTTTATAATAATTGATTATAAGACAAACAGTTTTCTTTCTGATTCATTCAGAGAAGATGAAATTTTGCAACCAGTTATTTATAAGATTGCAGGTGACTATAAATATGGGAAAAATATAAAAGAAATTAGCTTTCATTATTTAAGGAAAGGGAAGAAAGTCAATTTTGAAGTCGGGTCTTATCTTATTGAAAAAAGTAAAAAGAGAATTGGGGAAATTGTTGAAAATATACATAAAGGATATTTTCAACCAAATGTAAATAAAAGCTGTAGTACTTGTGAGTTTAAAGACCGTTGCGAAGCTTACGCTCTTGTACAATTATCTCGTAAATCTCTTTAACAGTGCTATCCAAAACATCATTTACAACCACATAATCGTATAGGTATCTTTCTTCCATTTCTTCTTTTGCTCGTTTTGTTCTTTTTTCTATTTCCGAAAGGTTTTCTGTTCCTCTTTTGTTGAGTCTTTCAAGTAAAACTTCAATACTTGGCGGCATTAGAAATATCAAAAGTGCTTCTTCGTACTTATTTTTTATCTTTTTTGCTCCCTGAACATCAATTTGGAATATAACATCTTTCTTGTTACTTAGTCCTAAATCAATATACATTTGAGGAATTCCATATAAATTCCCATGCACTATTGAGTATTCAGCAAGTTTGCCTTCATCAATCATTTTTTTAAAAGTTTCTTCATCAACAAAATAGTAATCAATACCGTTAATCTCATTTTCTCTCGGATGTCTTGTTGTGCATGTAACAGCAATCTCAAAACGTGTGTCAAGCTTAACAAGTTCCTTTGTTACAGCATTTTTACCAACACCAGATGGGCCAGAAATAACTATAATCATGGCTTCAAAAGTTCTAATGCTTTATTTAATTGTTCGTCTTCCTTTGTGTTTGGATTATTATTTATTTCAATATCTGGAGTTATACCTTTCCCGTTAATACTTGTTTTATCGGGGAGAAGATATTCTTCAACTGTTATCTTGATTGAGTATGATTGAGGAAGAGGAAAAATCTGCTGTATAACACCCTTTCCAAAAGTTTTTTCGCCTATAACTTTTGCGACTTTATAGTATTTGAGTGCCCCAGTAAGAATTTCCGAAGCACTTGCAGTCCCTTGATCCACAAGGACAACCATTGGAATATTGAGTTTTTTCCCATTTACTGTAATTGGAGTTAGTTTTCCGCTTCTATCCTTTGTATATAATAATACACCGCTTGGGATTAATTGGCTTGCTATATTTTCGCATTCAGATAAAAGTCCCCCTGGATTGCCTCTTAAATCTAATATAATTCCCCGTACATTTTTTTGTTTGAATTCATCAAGTGCTTTCTTGACATCATTGCTTGCTCCCTCTGAGAACATAAAAATCTTTAAGTAACCAATTTTGCCATTTTCGTAATATCGTGTGTCAGTTAATGGTATGTTTATTTTTTCTCTTGTTACATTAAAAGTTAATTCTTTACTGTCTCTCTTAATTTTCAAGACAACCTGTGTTCCTATTTTGCCCTTTACTTTGGAGGCAACCTCATCCAAAGTTAATCCAAATGTTGACACTCCATCAACTTCCAATATGATATCTCCTTCCAATAACCCACTTTTTTCAGCTGGTGAACCCTTAAAAACGGTTACAATTTCTGGATAATTTAATTTTTCGTTTTTATTTATTACAACTCCAATTCCTGCATATTCCCCTTTTACTTCTTCTTGTAGTGCCTTTGTTTCTTCAGGATTCATAAATACAGTGTATGGATCGTTTAAAGAATTAACCATCCCCTTTATAAGTTCGTCTTCAGTTATTGGCTTGTAGAAATTTGAAAGAAGATAATCAGCTGTTCTTGTTAAGAGTATATGAGAGCCTGTTTGACTAACTCCAAGGGGATATCTAAAACCTACAAAATAACCTGCAATAAATGAAATCATTATAAGCAAAATTACTATAAGTATAATGTTTCTCTTCATTAGAGTCTCCTTAATCAAGGATTAGTTTATCAACATTTTCTAATTTTTCAAGTGTTTTAAGGTATTCAGAGTAATTTTTGTCTCCCATCAATGCATGGGTAAATCTCTTACCTATTTCAACTGATGGTTGATCGATCGGGTTTATGTTTAAAAGCTCCCCAAGCGCAAGTACTTCAAGTTCCATAAAGTAAATTAAACGACCAAGATTTTCCTCATCTATTTTCTCAATTTCAATCGAAACGTTTGGTCTTCCATTTTGAGTGAGTGCCATTTTTGTTGCAATGTATTCGTTTAAAAGCAATTCTGAATAATGTTTTCCGGTTAAGAAATCTAACTCTAAATATCCAAGGCTATTGTAAATATCAGCATCCTTTCTGAACTTTTTTGGAACAACAAAGATTATCAGCTTGTCGTAAGGTCCTTCCATGAAAAGCTGAAGCGTTGAGTGTTGATGATATGGTCCTCTTGCAACAACAGGTGTAATTCCTGCATATATTTCTTTTCCATCTCGTGAGAATTTTTTACCGATACTTTCTGCAAGCAGTTGCTCATAAAATTTGCCCAAATATTCAAGACCATCTGAATACGAGAATATTACATTTATATTAACATCTTTTTCTTTAAAGAATTTGTATTGGGTTAAAGCAAATAACATTTCACTATTTTCAATAGGCTCTTTGTTTAAAAATTTTTCTTTTCTTTCTTTTGCACCAAGTAGGAGTTTTTCAATATTAATCTCCTCAAAGGCTGCAGAAAATAGGCCAACGTGCGATAAAACTGAATACCTCCCTCCAACTTTTGGATGAATTGGGTAAGTCTTAATTTCAAGCTCATTTGAAAGTTTTCTAAGTAGTCCTTTTTCTGGGTCCGTTGTAAAGAGGAAATGTTCTTTAGGATTAAGTCCTTCTTTTTTGAGAATGTCAACAAGTAGAAGTAGATTGAGTAGCGTTTCACTTGTTGATCCAGATTTTGTTATAATATTAAAAAAAGTCTTTTTGAGATCAAGAGTTTGTATTAATGTGAGGTTTGTCTCAGGATCAATATTATCAATAAAATAAACTTTTTTAGGTTTTACAAAGTTCGAATAAATACCATTAACTGAATAATGTAGGAGTTCATTTCCAAGAATTGATCCACCCATTCCAATAACTACGAGATTATCAAATTTTTCTCTTATGTAAGATGCATAATTGTTAATTTCGTAAACTTCCTTAAGCATTTCATCTGGAAGGGTTAGAGGATAAAAATCGTCGTTAATTTTGTCTATTATTCTTTTTTTGACACTCTTTATCAATTCTACCTTTTTAAAAATTTCATTTCTGTTAACTCCATGCTCACCAATGTTTTCTGAAAAAATATTTGTAAAATCAATTTTCACTTAGTCCACCTGCCTTATTAAAGATTTGAATTGCAAAATTTGATAATTCGTCTAATTTTTCTTCTGAATATGCTTCAAGATAAATCCTAGTCTTTGGCTCTGTTCCAGAGAGTCTAAAAAGAATTGTGCTGCCATCTTCAAGTGATATTTGTAAACCATCGAGTTCATTTATATTTTTTATAGAAAGAAAATCTTTGTTTTGAAGTATATAGCTTTTTAGAAGGTTCATAATCTTACCTTGCAATTCTTTTGAAAAAGAAAAATCTATTCTTTTGTTGTATACGGCACCAAATTTTTCAAACAACTTGTTTCTTAATTCTCTAAGGCTTTTTTTATAATGAGAGATTATCTCGAGTACGAGCGTATTAACGAATATACCATCCTTTTCTTGTAGCCATCCTTGGATAGAAGCTCCACCGCTTTCCTCTCCACCAAAAATTGCTCTTTTCTCAAAGAGCGCTTCACCTATGTATTTAAAGCCAACAGGAGTTACAATTGCTTCAAATCCGTAAGCTTTTGCAATCCTATCAAGTAGTGTTGTTGTTGAAATAGTCCTAACAACGTTTCCTTTGAGTTGTCTTACATCAAGTAAATAGTAGTATATTATAGAAAGAATAATATTGGGCGAAATAAAACTTCCATCCGAATCGATAAATCCAAATCGGTCGGCGTCTCCATCTGTTGAGAGTCCGACATTTGCTCTTTGGTTAAGAACTGCTTCTTTTAGTTGTTTAAGATTTTCTTCTATTGGTTCTGGATGAAGTTTTCCAAAAAGTGGATCACGTTCACCATGTATCATCTCAAAATCCGTTATATCTTTGACTAAAGGTGGCAAAAACCTTCTCCCTGTTCCAAAGAATGGCTCATAGACAACTTTAAGATGTCTCTCTTTAATTTTTTCGAAATCGACAAGTTTTTTTAAATTTTCGAAGTAATTTGTTTTATCGAAAATGGATATTATACCCTTGGAAACTGCTTCATTGAATTCAATAGACAAAATTTTTTCCTTGTTTTCTTTGATTTGGTTAATTATTTCTTCAATCCTTTTTGTTTCCTCCGGAAGAGCAGGTCCCCCTGTTTTATTTGAAAATTTAAGCCCATTGTACATATAATCATTGTGAGAAGCTGTTATGTTTATTCCTCCGGAAGCCTTCTTATCTAAAATTTCAAAAGCGACAACTGGTGTTGGAATATCGTATTGAGAAAAATGGACATTTATTCCGTGTGCAGCAATAACTGATGCCACAGATTTGGCAAAGTCCTCTGACATAAAACGTGTATCATAGCCAACAACGATAGACTTAGCATCAATTTCTTTAAGATAATTAGCGATAGCTGTTGAAGCTAATCTTACATTTTCAAATGTAAAATCATCTGCAATTATTCCTCTCCATCCTGATGTACCAAATTTAATTGGCATTTCTTAACTCCTTATAAATTTCTAAATATTTTTTTGCAGATTGCTCCCACGAAAAGTTACAACTCATACCAATCCTAATTAATTTTAGTAATAAGCTCTCATTTTTGAAAATCAAGAGTGCTCTCTTAATCGTTAAAGTAAGCTCATCACTTGAATACTCCTCGAATGAAAAGCCATTTCCACATTGAGTTATTTCTGAATAATTGTCAACAGTATCTTTTAATCCGCCAACTTCATGGACAAGGGGAAGCGTTCCATATCTCTGAGCTATCATTTGGCCAAGTCCACAGGGTTCATACTTAGATGGCATAAGGAAAAAATCTGATGAAGCATATATTTTGTGGGCCAGTGCTTCGTCAAATGTTAAAAACAGTTTGAATTTTTCAGGATACAAATCGCTCAATGTTTTTAATTTTTCCTCAAGAGGTTTCTCGCCAGTTCCTAAAATTACGACATTAAGGTCTTCGTTTAATATTTCTTTCAGGGATTCTGAAAGAATATCTAACCCCTTTTGCGAAGCAATTCTTGAAACCATTCCAAAAAGTGGTGCGTTAGCATTTTTTAACCCAAATTCCTCTACAAATCTCTTTTTATTATCTTTTTTATTATTTATGTTTTCGACGTCAAAATTTCTATAAATGAGAGGGTCATTTTGTGGATTCCATATTTCATAATCAATACCATTTAGAATTCCCACAAGATCGTTCTTTCTTGTCCTTAAAATTCCCTCCATTCTTTCGCCAAATTCCTCTGTGAGTATTTCTTTTGCGTAAGTTGGGCTTACTGTGCTTATTTTATCTGCAAAAACAATACCAGCTTTCATAAAACTTACCTTGCCATAAAATTCTAAACCGTCAATTGAGAAATATTTATCATCAATTTCTAAAGACCTTAATACTTCTTTGTCAAAGTTTCCTTGATAAGCAAGATTGTGTATAGTGTAGAGTGTCTTATATGGCAACCCCTTATCTTTTACAAACATTGGTATAAGTCCTGTTTGCCAATCATTTAAGTGTAAAACATCAATTTTCAGTTCTAACACCTTAATTATTTCAAGAACAGCTTTATCAAAAAATCCAAATCTTATTGCGTTATCTGGATAATCAATTCCTTTTTCTCCATAAAGGTTGTCTCTATCAAAAAAGTGGTCTTGTTCTATCAGGACTGCAAATCCGTTTTTATAGAATTCGACTAAATTGGCAAAACCTTCAACATCAATACCATCTATTCTGATTTTAAAAGGGATTCTTTTTTCGATTTGCTTAAATTGTTCTTTTGTTTTTTTGTAATAGGGAGTGAATAAGTAGACTGTTTCTCCTATGTTTGTAAGAACTTTAAATAAGGCTCCTGCAACATCTGCAAGGCCACCAGTTTTTGAAAATGGAACTGCTTCACTTGAGACTATTCCTATATTCATGATTGTTTCTCCTCCTTAGTATTTCTTAAAAATTGTGCTGCTTGTTCTGGGATCATTGGATTAATGTAGAACCCTGATCCCCATTCAAAGCCTGCAAGTTGAGTAAGTCTTGGGACAATATGAATGTGGAAATGGTAATACGAGATATTCAGATTATCCAGGGGTGATGTGTGAATATAAAAGTTATAAGGAACATTTGGAACTGCTTTTTCAAGCATCTTTAATGAATTTTGTAAAATTTCTGCAAGTTTTGTAATTTCATTTGCTTTAATTTGTCCAAAATCAGAAATATGTTCCTTTGGAAGAATCATTATTTCAAAGGGGACTGCAGAAGCAAATGGAACGATAGAAATGAACTTCTCGTTTTCGTCAATTAGCCTTTCTTTTTCATTAAGCTCTTGTTCGACAATATCACAATAAATGCATCTTTCTTTATATTGATAGTACCTTAATGCCATATCAAGTTCAAGCTTTACAACATCTGGCAATACCGGTGTAGCGATTAGCTGACAATGTGGATGCTCTAAAGAAGCACCCGCCCTTCTTCCTTTATTCTTAAAAACAAGGATGTATTTGAGCCTTACGTCCTTTCTTAGATCAAGCATTCTTTCTCTAAACATCCAAATTACTTTTTCTACTCGATCAAGCGGTAAAGTATCGAGAGATTTGAAGTGATCACCTGATTCGATTATTACTTCATGAGCACCTATTCCGTTCATAACATCATAAATCCCTTTACCATGACGGTTTAATTCTCCCTCCACTTTAAGAGCAGGAAATTTATTTGGAACAACTCTCACAAACCAACCGGGTTCGTTAGGATTTGTTCCTTCTTTTCTTATTGAGGTAATTTCTGGAGGAGTCATTGATTCGTGGCCTTCGCAAAAGGGACAGTTCTCTGGTCCTTTGAGAGCTTCTTCTTCACTTTTAAAGTCTGTTGGCCTTAATGCTCTTTCTGTTGCTATAATTACCCATTTTCCCGTTGTTGGATCTCTTCTCAGTTCTGGCATTTAAACCTCCTTATGGGAATCTTTTTATTGGATAATACAAATATGGATTTACTTCTTTATTACTCTCTAAAAGAGACCTTATAAGGTGGCCTCTGAATAAAAAGTCAAAGTCAAAATTAATTTCTTTCTTATGAAAGTCACTATACCACCAAAAGTGGTCACTTGCTTCTGCCTTTAGTATGAATTCGTTTGCCTTGTCGCTTTTAACAGATTCTCGAGTTTCAATTAGATAAGTCCAAGCGGCGTTTGTTTCCTCATCTCCAATCCATGTGTCAAAATGACCATTTATCCACGACCCTGGCGTAAAATGATCAATCTCTTGTAGAGGAATTGCTTCACTGCCAAGGAGAGTTTCTTTTTCATTGAATGATTTAAATAATTCTTCCATAAAGTTTATTCCGTAATTTTCGAAGTATTCCCAAGGGTTTTCTCCATCGAGTATAAGTATAAGAGTACCATTTTTTTCAAGTTCATGTTTCAGGTCTAATACCGCATCCGTTGGTTTCATCTTGTTATAAATGAAACCAATTTTATCGGAAACGCTATGGTTTCTTAGAAATAAGATTGTATTTTTATAATTGTAAATGCCCTGTCCTAAACCAATTGATTTGACGAGTGCTTCGTCACTTCCAATCCATTTAACTTTGGATTCTTTAAATAAGGGAACTGCTTCTTCTGATATACTTCCTTCAGCAGGCCACATTCCTTTAATCTCAATATCGAATGTTTCTTTACCTATTTTTAAGGATCTCTCAATATGTGCTTTTGCATCTTCTAATAAATTAGATTTAACAAGTGGAACTTTTGCATCTGGTTTACTTTTTACTGCTGAATTAAAATCGAGAAGAAGTGGAATGATCGGATGGTAGTAAGGTGTAAAAGTTATCTCGATTTGGTTTCTTGCAATTAATTCCTTGTATTTAACAAAAAGATTATCGATAATTTTCTTTTCTAGACTTATTATCACCTCTTTATCTTGTTTTGTGAAGTGCAAACTCTTGTTTCTCATTTCTATTATTTCTTCGTCAATTGGAGCAAAAGCGGATAACTTAAAAATAACTTGGAAATCAAGTATTTCTGAAGCTGTTAATTTTTCACCTTTAGAAAATTTTTCTCTAAGATACTCTAAACGCTTGCTTTTGAACGAATAAGGGGTTCTAAATCTTCTGAACATAAAGTTTATTTCGCTTTGGTTCAGACTTTCAGGATCTGCGTCTTCGTAAACTTGATAAACATCTTTCTCTCCGTTTTGATATCTTTTTATTTGTTCAATAAGAATGCCAGAGAAATTTATATTGGCTTTGAACTCACTCTTAAGAAGCATCGAAGGTACAGAGTAATAGCCATTTAAAGAATGCCTTCTAACCCAAGGTAAAATTATTTTGTTTGTTAAAGAATCTAAATAATCTGGTTGGTGCATATGAAGCCATAAAAACAATTTATTTTGCATTTCTAACTCCGTTCTATTTTGTTTTTTTTAAAAAAATATACTATAATAGTATACATAACATTGCATTTATTACAAAATGTAAAAAATAGGAGAGGTGAAACAATGGCTGATGTAAAATTAGTTAATGTTACAAAAAAGTTTGGGAATGTTGTTGCAGTTGACAATGTAAACATTGATGTCAAAGATGGGGAATTTTTAGTGTTACTTGGACCATCAGGGTGCGGAAAAACAACTACTCTAAGAATTGTTGCAGGTCTTGAGGAGGTAACATCTGGTGAAGTTTATATTGGCGGTAAATTGGTTAATGATGTACCACCGAAAGACAGAGATATTGCTATGGTGTTTCAGAACTATGCTCTTTATCCGCACATGAATGTATATAAAAATATCTCCTTTGGGCTTGAATTAAGAAGAGTACCAAGGGATGTAATTGATAAAAAGGTAAGAGAAGTTTCTCAAATGTTAGGTCTTGAAAATCTTTTAGACAGAAAACCCAGAGAACTGTCAGGTGGTCAAAGACAGAGAGTTGCTCTTGCAAGGGCAATTGTAAGAGATCCAAAAGTTTACCTTATGGATGAGCCACTTTCCAACCTTGATGCAAAGCTTAGAGTTCAAACCAGAGGCGAGCTAATTAAACTACACGAAAGGCTTGGGGTTACAACAATTTATGTAACACATGACCAAGTTGAAGCAATGACACTTGGAGACAGAGTCGTCGTTATGAACAAGGGTAAAATTCAGCAAGTAGGAACACCTAAAGAGGTTTTTGATAAACCAGCGAATAAATTTGTTGCAGGTTTTGTAGGAACACCTCCTATGAATTTCTTCGACGTTACTGTCGAAAAAGAAGGCGATGATTTAGTTTTAAAGGGCTCTGATTTTAGAATTAAGCCATTGAAAGAGCATGCAAAATTATTAGAGTCCGCAAACATCAAAGGGAAAGAAGTAATTCTTGGAATTAGGCCAAAAGATATTTTCCCTAAGGAAGAGTTGCTGGAAAGCATGAAACCTTACATAGAACAGTTAAAGGCACCTATTGATTTTGTCGAACTAATGGGTTCTGAGACTTTTCTCCACTTCAAATTGAACGGAACTCTTGCAATTGCACGTGCTTCCGCTAATGCAAATTATGCAATGGGCGATATTGTTGAGTTATACGTAGACTTAAGAAATATTCATGTATTTGATAAAGAGACTGAAACTGCTTATTTCTAATGCAAGTTGGCATTTGCAATATCAAATTTTTAGTTCCTGATTCCTTTTCGCTTAAGGATAAAAGACAAGTTACTCAAAGCCTTGTTAAGAAATTGCGGAACAACTTTAATGTATCAATTGCAGAAGAGAACATTGATTCATGGAAAGACGTTTATTTAACTGTTGTAAGTGTTAATACTGAAAAATCGCATCTTTTTAGTACTCTTTCCAAAGTTGTTGAATTTATTAAGAGCGAGCCAAGAGTAGTATTAGAGGATTATAATATTGAAATTCTATAAGGAGGAGGTTTTATGAAAGTTCTATATAACGGTAAAATTATAACTTTTAACGTAGAGCAGCCTTATATTGATAACGGTGCAATTGTTATTGAAAACGGAGCAATCAAAGATTTAGGAATAACCCAACAAATCCTCTCTAAATATAAAAACGCTGAACTTTATAACCTTGAGAATAGATATGTGATTCCTGGCTTTATTAATACTCACATGCACCTTTATAGTACTTTTGCTAGGGGTTTTGGCTTTGGTGGAGCAAGTCCTTACACTTTTAAAGAAATTCTTGAGCAGATATGGTGGAAGCTCGATAAACTCCTTGACACGGAAGAAGAAATTTACTATAGTGCCTTAATGCCTGCAATTGAAGGTTTAAAATCTGGGACAACAACCATAATTGACCATCATGCCTCTTTTGGGCTTATAGATGGCTCTCTTGACATTTTAGAAAAAGCACTGAAAGATGTTCAAATAAGAGGTGTTCTTGCTTATGAGACCTCTGACCGATGGGGTAAGGAACTATCTCAAAAATCGATAAGGGAAAATGAAAGGTATATAAAAAAAGAAAAAGATAAAGATTTCTTTAATGCGCTTTTTGGACTTCATGCTTCATTTACTCTTGAGAATGATACGCTTGAAGAGGTTGCAAGTATTGGAAACTCACTGAATGTTGGTTTTCATATACATGTTGCAGAAGGAATAGAAGATGTTGAGCATGCACAAAGAGTTGCAAATAAGAGAACAGTTGAAAGACTTAATGATTTCGGGATTCTAAAAAGAGATACTCTTGCAATTCATTGCATAAATATAAATGAAAAAGAAATAGAAATCCTTAGGCAAACAGAAACAACTGTAATACATAACCCTGAATCTAATATGAATAATGGAGTTGGAGTTGCCCCTATTCTTGAGATGGACAAAAAGGGTATTTTGATTGGTCTTGGGACTGATGGATACACCCCATCAATGATTGAGTCGGTGAAAGTTGCATATATCTTGCCCAAACTTCACCACAGAGATCCAAGAGTTGGAAGTGATCTTGCAAGGAGAATGCTTTTTGAAAATAATGCCTCTATTGCAAACCGTTTCTTTAATAGGGAATTAGGCGTTATAAAAGTTGGAGCTTACGCTGATCTTGTTGTACTTGATTACAATCCGCCAACTCCACTTGATGAAAATAATTTCTTCTTCCATCTTATTTTCGGAATAAGAGATAATGCGGTTAAAGATGTTTTTGTACATGGAGAATTACTAGTAAAAGATCAAAAGCTTACAAAAATTGACGAAGTTGAAGTCTCAAAAAAGTCACAAGAAGTAGCTCAAAAATTTTGGAGGAAGTTTTAGATATGGAACTCGATAGAAGGAAACTTTCAAATATTATAGATGTTGCAAGGAGAAGAAGAGCAGCAGATGTTTTAATTAAAAATGCAAAAATCATTAATGTATTTAACGAATCAATTGAAGAGGGGGACATTGCAATTGCAGAAGGAGTTATAGCGGGAGTCGGAAGATATGACGAGGGAAACGTAGTGTATAATGTCGACGGAGCCTTTGTTTCTCCATCGTTTATTGATTCGCACATGCACATCGAAAGTACGATGCTTATCCCTACTGAATTTGCAAAGGCAGTAGTTCCGCTTGGTACAACAACAGCTGTAGTTGATCCACATGAAATTGCAAATGTTGCGGGAATTCCAGGTATTCAGTTTATGATTAATGCTTCAAATAATGTGCCAATGGATATTTACTTTATGCTTTCAAGCTGTGTTCCTGCAACAAACCTTGAGACTTCTGGTGCAACTCTATATGCGGAAGATCTTGCAGTGTTGAAAAACCATAAGAGAGTTTTAGGACTTGCAGAAATGATGAACTACCCAGGTGTTATAAATAAAGACCCCGAAATACTTGATAAAATTCTTCTTTTTAGAGATGGTATAATTGACGGTCATTCTCCAACGCTTTCAGGCTATGAACTTAATGCCTATTTGTCAGCAGGTATTCTTGCAGATCACGAATGCACAACAAAAGAAGAGGCATTTGAGAAGTTATCTAAGGGTATGTGGATAATGATGCGTGAAGGATCTGTCACAAGAGATGTGAGAAATTTGCTTCCCGTTTTAAATGACAAAACTAAACATCGATTTTTACTTTGTACTGATGATAAGCATCCGGAAGATCTAATATCAGAGGGTCATATAAATTTTGCAATAAAACTTCTTTTTGAAAGTGGAATTCCTTTACCTACTTCTATAAGACTTGCAACGCTTAATCCATCACTATTTTTTGGATTTAGAAGAAAAGGAGGCATTGCACCTGGTTATGCCGCAGATATAGTCGTATTTGAAAATCTAAACAAAATGGATTTGGTTTTCAAGGACGGTAATTTAGTTGCAAAAGATGGAGTTCCTTTGTTTGATGTTGAGGAGCCAAAGCACGATGACGCTGTTAAAAATACTATAAATATTAAAGTAGCAACATTTGAAAAGCTTAAGGTTCCTTTGAAAGGGAAAAGAATTAGAGTAATTGGCTTACGACATGATTCAATAGTAACAGACGAGCTTGTATTCGAACCGAGAGTAGATAACGGTTTGTTAGTTTCTGATACAGAAAGAGACATCATTAAGATAGCAGTTTTTGAAAGACATAAAGCAACTGGTAAAGTCTCGGTTGGTTTTATCCATGGGCTTGGTTTAAAAAAGGGAGCTTTTGCTACCTCAATTGCACACGATTCTCATAATATTATTGTTGCAGGAGAAAATGATAAAGACATGCTTCTTTCAGTAAGTCAACTTGAGGCAATGGGTGGCGGTATTTCAATTGCAAAAGACGGAGTTGTCATTGATTATTTGGCACTTCCCTATGGTGGACTTATGACCAATCGATCGGTGTATGAGGTTGCAGAGGTCTTAAAAAGGCTTCACAAAGTTGCTCACGAGGAACTCGGAGTATCTTATCCTGATCCTTTTATGGCGCTTGCATTTATGCACCTTGCAGTAATCCCCAAACTTAAAATTACTGATTCAGGTCTTGTCGATGTTGAAAAGTTCAGTTTTGTTGATCTATTCGTTGAGTAAGGAGGGCAAATTGCTTTTAAAAAACGCAAATATTATTGCAAATGGTAATAATCTGAAAAAAGTTAATATTTTAGTTGAAAATAAAAAAATCAAAGAAATTTTTGAAGGCAATATTCCTTACGGCATAGAGGATAAAGAAATAATAGATTGTAGCAATTATATTGTATTTCCTGGATTTATTGATGCTCATGTTCATTTTGATGATCCTGGTTATACTGATAGAGAGGATTTCTTTACTGGTACACAAAGTGCTGCAAAAGGTGGAGTTACAACAATTGTAGACATGCCTTGTACATCAGTTCCTGAAGTGATCTCAAAGGAAAATCTTCACTACAAACTTGATATTGTTTCAAAAAAGGCTATTGTAGATTTTGCTTTTTGGGGTGGAGTAACTCCTATTCAGATTCAAACTGGTGAATACAAAAAGACTATAAAAGAATTGAAAGAAGAGGGTGTTGTAGGACTAAAACTCTATACGATATCTGGAATGAAGACTTATCCGAAAGTTAATACTGAGGAAATGGCAGCTGTTTTTGATTACATAAGAGACCTTGGACTCGTTGCGGGAATTCATGCTGAAGATTTTGAACTTGTTGATTACTTTTCAAAAAGAGAGCAAAATTTGAATCATATTTATCCCTTGGCATGGACAAAAGGTAGAAACTATGAAGCTGAAGCAGTTGCTATTTTAAGAAGTATTGCCCTCGCGAAAGAGTTTAAAAATAAGGTTCATATAGTTCATCTTTCTACAAAACTTGGCCTTATGATAATCGAAATGGCAAAAAATGAGGGTATTAATATTACAACTGAGACTTGCCCTCATTATCTTGTTTTTAATGAGAATGACCTTGAAAGAATTGGTCCAATTCTCAAAACTGCACCTCCAGTTCGAAGAAGAGAGGATTCAGAATATCTTTGGGATGGGCTTAAAAAAGGAAGTGTTGATTTTGTAACAACAGATCATGCAGGGGGTGTTTATCCACAAGAAAAAAATAAACAAAGTATTTGGGATAATTATGCTGGTATCCCGGGTGTTCAAACCCGATTTAACGTTTTATTTACATATGGTTATTCAACTGGACGCCTTACCCTTGAGGATTTAAGGAAAGTGTTGTCTGAAAAACCTGCCGAAAGATTTGGACTCAAAAGCAAAGGTAAAATTGAAATCGGGAATGATGCGGATTTTGTTATTGTAAATCCATATGGTGAATTTAAATTTAATGCAAGCAAAGATCTTCTTTGCAAAAACAAGTATTCTCCTTTTGATGGATTTACGTTTAAAGGGGAGATTGAAAAAACTATTGTTAGAGGGCAAATTGTTTACGAGAAAGATAAAGGTATAACAGTAAATGGAGGTTTTGGAAAATTTGTAAAAAGCGAATATTAGGTATTCTAAACTTATTTATTTAAAAAGAGGGGTGAAACACCCCTCTTTTATTTTTCTCCTTTTATGAACGGTTCACCAAGAGATTTTGGTGCACCAAGATGTTTTCTCATTACTTCTCTTGCTGTTATAATAAGCACCATAATTGTTACAAAATATGGTGTCATTTTAAGTATTGGAACAGGAATACCAAGTGGTTGTAAAATGTATTGTAAAACATCTACACCACCAAATAGATATGCGCCAAGAATTGCACGAAGAGGGTCCCACTGAGCAAAAATTGTAAGCGCAATTACAATCCATCCTCGTCCTCCAGTCATTCCTTCAATCCACGACGGCATATACGCAAGTGTTAAGTATGCACCTGCAAAACCAGCAAAGCAACCACCAATAAAAGTAGAAAGATATCTTACAAGAGAGACATTTATGCCCAAAGCATCAGATGCTTTAGGGTTTTCACCAACTGATCTTATAATAATCCCCCATCTTGTTTTAAAAAGGATAAACCATGATACTACTGCAAGAATGATACCTATGTAAAATAAGGGATCTCTATTGAATAATATTGGGCCAATGAATGGTATTTTTGAAAGTCCAGGAATTGCTACTTCAGAAAACCTTACTGAAAGTGGTGCTCCAATATAGCTTTTGCCTAACATACCAGCAAGTCCAATGCCTATCATTGCAATTGCAAGTCCTGAGAGTGTTTGTATTCCACGTATTGTAATCGAAACAAATGCATGCAAGAGCGAAAGAATTCCTCCTGATAGGATTGCCGCAATCAAGCCCAAAGTTGGATTTTTAGTTATATATGTTACGCTAAATCCTATAATCGCTCCCAAAGCCATCATTCCTTCTATACCCAAGTTTAAAATGCCAGATCTTTCTGTAATTATTTCGCCTATTGTGCCCAAAAGAAGGGGAGTTCCTGCAACCATTGTTCTTTGAAGAATTGATATAATTAAATCCATAGCATCACCTTCTTATCTTTATTTTATATTCTGTAAAGAAATTACCCACCATGACAAAAATTAGGATTAAGCCGTTAAATGCGTTTATAGTTGAAAATGGAAAGCCAAGTGAAGTTTGGATTACATCGCCGCCTACTAAAATACCTCCAAAAAAGACTGCTGAGACAATTGCAAGAATTGGATTCAGTTGAGCAAGCCATGCAACTATAATTGCAGTGTATCCATATCCAGAGGAAATCTGAGCAGGATAAGTAAGATGCCTATGAATTCCTGCAACTTCTCCTACTCCTGCAATTCCTGCAAGTCCTCCTGAAATTAGCATCATAATTATAGTTATTTTAACAAAATCGATTCCAGAATACCGCGCAGCGTGAGGATTTTCGCCAGTAACTTTTATTTCATAACCATATTTGGTTTTTTCAATAAATAAATAGATCAATACTGCTGATAGTAAAGCAATTATCAAAGTAATATAGCTTATTCTTGTCCCTGGAATCTGGGCTAAGGTTGCACTTTGTGGAAAATTGTCTGTATATGGAAAACCATACTGTGTTTTACCTTTCCAAGGGCCATATACAAGATATTCTACAAAATCTTCTGCAATGTAATTCAACATAAGCGTGGAAATAATTTCATTGATTCCTAACTTGACTTTAAGTAGTGCAGGAATTAAACCAAATAGCGCACCACCCAAAAAACCCACCAAAAACATAGTAGTTATTGTTGAAATTGATGAATGATAAGGACCAAAGTTTAATGCAATCCATGTTGCAAAAGTTGCCCCAACCAATAACTGTCCATTTGCGCCTATATTCCAAAATTTGCCTTTAAATGCTACAATTAAACCTTCTGTTATAAGAAGCAGTGGGATTGCTTTAGCTATTGTTTCTTTTAAACCAAAAGGTGAACCAAATGATCCTTGGAAGATCTTAGAGAATGCATAAAAAGGGTTAATACCACGCAATAAAAAAATAAAACTTGATAAAATTACAGCTACAAAGATGGAGATGAGATAAACAGAAGTATAGTACTTTTTTGAGACATAACCCCTCTTTTCAATTGAGATGTGCATTATTCTCCTCCTGTTTCCTTAGGGATCCAGCCATCATTAAACCAATTTCTTCAATTGAAACTTTCTTTGGATCAACTATACCCATAAATTCTCCCATAAACATCACTGCAACTCTGTCACTTAGTTGAAGTATTTCCTCTAAATCTTCTGAGACAAGAAGTATTGCAGAACCTTCTTTCCTCTTCTTTAACAATAGTTTTCTTATATATTCAGTTGCAGCGATATCAAGGCCATAAGTTGGGTGTGCGGCAACAATAAAATTAGACTTTGTTGTAGTCTCTCTTGCAAGGATTAATTTTTGTATATTTCCTCCCGATAAAAGTTTTGTTTTTGTCTCTATCGACGGTGTTGCAATTGAAAAATCTTTCACCAGTTTAATTGTAAAATCTTTAATTGTTTTGTAATTTAAAAATCCTCTGTTAGAAAATGGCTCTTTATAGTAGTCTCTAAGCACGGCGTTTTCGTAAACTGGAAAATTTGGTACTATTCCATACTTTATCCTTTCCTCAGGAATGTGAGCAACACCCATTTCTCCTATTTCTCGTGCACCTCTGTTTTGTATCTCCTTATTATTAATAATTACCTTCCCTTTTTCTACTCTCCTTAGTCCAGTAAGTGCTTCTACTAATTCCTTTTGTCCATTTCCGGAAACACCGGCTATACCGAGAATTTCTCCCTTTCTTATTTCAAAAGATAAATTTTTTACAGCCTTTATGCCTTTGTCACTTAGAACATCAATATTTTCAACTTTAACTACAACTTCACCTGGTTCAACCTTTTCCTTTTCCAAATTGAATATAATTTCTCTACCAACCATCATTTTTGCTAACTCTTCTTTTGTTGCATCCTTTGTCGTTGTGGTTCCAATAACTTTTCCTTGCCTTAAGACTGTTACAATTCCACCTAATTCATAAACCTCTTCAAGTTTGTGAGTTATAAAAATGACTGAATGTCCATTAGCAACGAGTTTTTTAACTGTTTTAAAAAGTTCAGTTGCTTCTTGTGGTGTAAGTACTGAGGTAGGTTCATCAAGGATAAGCAATTTTGCTCCACGCATTAGTGCTTTTAAGATTTCAACCCTTTGTTGTTCTCCTGCTGAAAGCTGCCATATTTTTGCATCTGGATTTACATGTAAACCAATTTCGTTACTGTACCTCTCTATTTCTTTTGCAATATCTTCTGTTGGATTTAGAAATTTAGTTCTATTAAGTCCAAGCGCTACATTTTCAGCAACTGAGTGATTTTCTACAAGCATGAAATGCTGGTGAACCATACCGATTCCATAATTCATTGCAGTTCGAGGAGAGTCAATAAAAACTTTCCTTCCGTTTATAAATATTTCTCCATCATCAGGTTGGTAGATGCCATAGATTATATTCATAAGTGTTGTTTTTCCCGCACCATTTTCTCCTAAAAGGGCATGAATTTCACCTGCATTGATTTTTAAAGAGATTTTATTGTTTGCTACAACTCCTGGAAATTCTTTGTAGATGTCCTTTAATTCAAGCGATTTGAATTCGATATTGTCTAATTCCAAGGTTTCACCTCACTTAATTTAATTGAAGGGGGGATTTAACCCCCCTAAATTAACTTCTTTAATTGTTTTTTATTTTGGAATTTCTCCAACTACATTGTCAACAAACCAATTAATATTCCACAATAAATCGTGAGAGGCTCTTTCTCCTGGTTTTAATCTCAATGTTCCTTTTTGATCATAGATTGGACCTGTAAACGGATCAAAGAGAACTGTTGGTTCACTCATTTGTTCTTCTCTCTTCATAACAAGATCGTATATGCTAATTTTTCCAAGGATTGGATCGTTGACAAATTTTGCTTTAAGTGCATCAACAAACTTTGGATTAATTGGAGTATTAAAGTCTGCTCCAAGTTTGCAAGCGCCTTCTTTCATAAGCCACCAGTAGTCCTGGTTAGTCCAAGTATTTGTGTATACTCTTCTTATAATGTCTTCATAGATTGGTTCCCAATCTGCAAGCTGCCCAGAAACTACTGTATCGGGTCCATATTGTAACATAGGGCTATAGTGAGAAAATGTATAGATCTGCTGTCCTTTCTTTGTATGTTCTTCGCCAACATCGATCACAGCAGTAGAATCTTCTGTGAACGCTAAGGCATCAACTCCATCAGATATCAGAGATTCTGCTGCTTCTTTTGCCTTTGCAGGGTCATACCAAGTGTATAGCCATGTTACATAGACTTTTGCCTTTGGATTGGCTTCTTTTACACCAATTGCAAATGCATTAATGTGTCTTATAACTTCGGGAGTTGCCTGAGCTGCGACATATCCAATTTTGTTAGTTTTTGTAAGAGCGCCAGCCATTAAACCTGTAAGATAATAGGCTTGGTAAAGTTCAGAGAAATAAGTGCCAAGATTGGTATCCCTCTTGTAGCCAGAGCAATGTTCAAAAATAACATTTGGATACTTTTTTGCTGCTTCTGCTGTTGCGTCCATAAATCCGAAACTTGTTGTGAATACAATGTTGCATTTTTCTTCGTTAACTAACCTGTCGATGTAACGACCAGCATCAGTTTCTGGAACTGATTCAATGTAGACTGTTTTAAGCCATGGGAATTTTTGTTCGAGTTGCTTTCTTGCTACATCATGTGCATTAGTCCAACCATAATCACCCGTAGGTCCTACATAAATAAATCCTGCTTTAATAGTTTTTTCTTGAGCTTGTGGTTGGGATGTTGTTTGGGAAGTTTGTTGCGGCGAACATGAGACAGAAGTAAATACAAGCATTAATAGAACTAATGCTACTAATAATGTTTTTAATTTATTTTTTAGCATACTTCACCTCCTTTAAAGTTATTTTATTAAATTTACTTAAAATTTGCAATATGTTTGTGAATATTTCTTAAAAAATATTATAATATAAAAGCTATCTTAAACAAGAAAGGAGACAATCTATGGGACATGTTAAAAGCTTGAAGTGTTTGATTTGTGGATCCGAATATCAAGAAGATGAAGTAGAGTACACTTGTCCTAAGTGCGGAAACGAAGGTTTGCTTGAAGTTGAATACGATTATGGAACAATCAAAACAGAGTTTACTAAAGAATATCTAAAAAATAATAAAAATTATTCTATGTGGAGATATTTGCCATTACTTCCAATAAACGATGCTTCAAAAATTGGACCACTTCAAGTAGGCTTTACTCCACTTTATGATGTGCCAATAATTAGAAAAGATTTAGGTGTGAGAAATCTTTTTATAAAAGATGAAGGAAGAAATCCAACTGCCTCTTTAAAAGATAGGGCATCAGCTGTAGTTGTTGTTAAAGCTCAGGAAGTTGGGTTAAATGATATAACTTGTGCTTCAACTGGAAATGCTGCTTCATCTCTTGCTGGTGCAACTGCTTCAGTCGGCTTAAAATCATACATTTTTGTCCCCAAAAATGCTCCAAAGGCAAAACTTACTCAGCTTTTAGTTTTTGGTGCAACAGTATTTGCTGTAAACGGGACCTACGATGAAGCATTTGATCTTTCAATAAAGGCGACAAAGGAATTTGGATGGTATAATAGAAATACAGGTTTTAACCCATATACTGTTGAAGGAAAGAAGACTGTAGCACTTGAAATTGCAGAACAATTGAACTTTGATGTTCCCGACTATATTTTCGTTTCAGTTGGAGATGGCAATATTATTTCAGGAGTTTATAAAGGGTTTTTTGATTTATTAAATCTCGGCTTTATAGATAGAATGCCAAAACTTATTGCAGTCCAGGCAGAAGGTTGCTCTCCCGTTGTTGATGCCGTTAATGGGGATGGAATAATTAGACCAGTCATACCTAATACAATAGCTGATAGTATTTCAGTTGGAATCCCAAGATCTGGAATTATGGCAGTTAAGTATATTAAAGAGAGCGGAGGTTTTGGAATAAAAGTCAGTGATTTAGAAATTCTAAATGCAATAAAATATCTTGGATCTAAAAGTGGTATCTTTGCTGAACCTGCTGGATCAACTTCATTTGCAGGTTATTTGAAGGCGCTTAATAGCGGTTCTATTAGAAAAGATGATAAAGTAGTTGTGATTATAACTGGGAACGGCTTAAAAGATGTTGATAGTGCTATGAGAGCTGTAAAGGAACCTATTTATGTAGATCCTACTATTGAGGATGTTAAAAATAAATTAAAAGAGACAAAATAATTATTCTGATACTGGTGAAATCACAACTATCATTTCCTTTTTTATAAGAATAAAGTCTCTTTTTTCAATGACTTCTTTAGAATTAATTGAACGTATTTCTGCATCTACTACGGGTAAGAACTGTGTGTCCTTTAAAAACTTATTTAACGCATCTGAAAATCGCATATTCGCTGGAACATAAACGAAACCTTTTATTACAAATGCTTCTGTTAATATTGTAACTTCTGTTTTTTTAGTGTTTGGATTTATTGCCATTTATACCTCCAAAAAAATTAAAGGCAGGGAAAAAAACCTGCCTTTAATTTTTACTTTTTCTTTGCTTCTTTTTGTTTTTTTCTTACACTTGGTGGGACATAGTAACGTCTTTTTTTAATTTCTGCATAAATCCCATCTTTTGCGCATTCTCTTCTAAATCTCTTAAGCATGTCCTCTAAGGACTCATTTTGTCTTCTATGTACTTCTGCCACTGGTTTTCTCCTAACTTTTAGTTAGGATAATCGCCTCCTTTCACAATTTTCTCAATACAAGTTTACAGAATTTTCAATTATTGTCAAGAATTTTTACTAAAATTTATAAAAATTCTTTAAATTTTATCTTGCAAAATATTACTTTTATAGTTATAATTAATGCGTGGTGATAAAAATGAGCGAATTTATACAAAACAATTTAAGTAGAGTTGAAAGACTAAATTTAATGAGAAAGCTTCTTATCGACATGGATAAAGGACTAATTTCTCCTGCGGAAGTGAAGGAGCGTTTCAAGAAGATTTTGGAAAATGTTCATCCGGCTGAAATTGCAATAATTGAAAACATTCTTATAGTTCAGGATCATTTTCCACAAGAAAAAATTCATCGACTTTGCGACGTGCATATCGACATTTTTAGAGAATCACTTGAAAGTCAAGAAATTAATGTTCAAAAAAGCCATCCCTTATACCTTTTGTATGATGAACATAAAAAAATATCTGAAATTTTGGGAATGGTGATGAAAATTGCATCAAGCATTGAGAATAACAAAAATGTTGATGCGGTTACAAAAATTCTTGAAGAGAATTTACCTGTCTTTGATAGCTTATTTGATATTGAAAATCATATGGTTAGGGAAGAAAATGCCTTATTTCCCTTTTTAGAGAAGCATGATGTAGTTCAGCCGCCTCAAATTTTATGGAACGAACATGATTCGCTACGAGCAAGACTTAAAGATTTGAGAGGATATCTAAATAAGGCTTCAAATCTTAATAATCAAGAAATCGATGAATTACCAAATCTACTCAAATATATTGTAGATCTTAAAACTTCCCACATTTACAAAGAGAACAAAATACTTTTTCCAACTGCACTTGATAAACTTGAGGAGGCGGAGTGGGATAAGGTTTGGGAGGGGATGAACGAGATTGGATATGCAAAATATACAGATTTAAGTTTAGTGAAGGAAACAGGGAAAATTTACAAAAAGAAAGAAATTTTAGAAGATAGATATATATATCTTGAATCGGGTAAATTTACACTTGATGAGTTAAATGCTCTTTTTGAGACTTTACCTATTGAAATCACATTCATAAATAAGGATGATATAGTACAATTTTTTAACAGGGGTGAAAAAAGAGTATTTGTAAGAACAAAGGCGGTTTTAGGACGCACTGTTCAAAATTGCCATCCGCCAAAGAGCGTCCACATAGTAAACAAAATTTTGGAAGACTTTAAAAGTGGCAAAAGAAATGTTGCTGAGTTTTGGATAAATATGCAAGGGAGATTAATATATATTAGGTACTTTGCAGTTCGTGATTCTTTAGGAAACTATCTTGGAACTTTGGAAGTAACACAAGATGTTACAGATATTAAAAAGTTAGAAGGAGAAAAAAGAATTTACTCAGAAGAGTAGGGAGGAAAAAATGGTTTCAAAAGAAGAAATTATTAATGCATTAAAAAATGTTTATGACCCAGAAATACCGATTAACATTGTTGATCTTGGCCTTATCTACAAACTTGATGTGGATGAAGAAAATGGGATTGTGAAAATTTTAATGACTTTAACTGCACCTGGGTGTCCCATGGGAAATTATATAGTTAATGACGTTGAAATGGTTTTAAGGTCTCTTGATGGCGTAAAAGATGTTCAAATTGAGCTTACCTACGATCCGCCGTGGTCACCCGATATGATGAGTGAAGAGGCGAAGAAGGAGCTGGGCTATTTATGATTTATTTTGATAGTGCAAGTTCTACAAAACCCGATCCAGAAGTATTGCATGAAATGTGCGAGTTTGCGAGTGATTATTATGCAATACCTTCTTCTATTTTTTCTCATACATTAGGATTACAAGTCGCTGATAAAATTCAAGAGGCAAGAGATTTTATAGGAAACAAATTAGGTGTTAAGGGAAGTGAAATTATCTTTACTTCCTCCGGAACTGAAGCAAACAATTTAGCAATTAAAGGCTATGTTTTTGCGAACAGGAATAAAGGAAAGCACATAATAACCTCAAAAATTGAGCATATCTCTGTTTTAGAAACTGTAAAAAAGCTTTTGAGAGATGGTTATGAGATTTCTTATATAGGAGTCGATAAGGACGGTTTCATAGATATAGATGAATTAAAAAAATCCATAAGGGATGATACTATTCTGGTTACTATACAGCTTGCAAATCACGAGGTTGGTACAGTTCAAAATATCGAAGAAATCGCCAAGATCTCTAAAGAAAAAGGAATTACTGTACATGTTGATGGTGCTATTGCTATTCCGTATATAAATTTGAAATTGGATAACATTGATATGCTCACTATTTCTCCTCATAAGTTTTATGGTCCAAAAGGTGTTGGAATATTATATGTTAAAGAAGGTTTGAAGCTTGAAAAAATATTAGACGGTGGATATAACGAATTTAATTTAAGGGCTGGTCATGAAAATACTCCTGCGATTGTTGGCGCAAAAAAAGCGTTTGAAATTTGGGATAGCAGTATATCGGAGTATTTAAGGAACTTGAAAATGTATCTATATGATAAATTATTAAGTGAAATACCTGATGTTATGCTTAATGGAAGTCTTAATAAATCTTTGCCGCACATACTTAATGTTACCTTCAAATATATTGAAGGTGAATCAATTGCTTTAAGGCTTGATTTTGAAGGTATTTCAGTAACGACAGGATCTGCCTGTTATAGCAGAAACTTACAGGCAAGTCATGTTCTCCTTGCGATGGGAAAATCACACGAAGATTCTCATGGTTCAATACGATTCTCATTGTCCAAGTATAATTCTAAAGAAGAAATTGATTATACAGTTTCAAAACTTAAAGAAATTGTAGAAGATTTGAGAAGAATAAGTCCACTTTTAGGAGGTGAGTAATATGCCAATTCCATATACTAAGTTGGTTATAGAACATTTTAAAAATCCACATAACGTTGGTGAAATACAAGATGCTGATGTGAAAGTAACTGAGGGAAGCCCGGCCTGTGGTGATATGATAACTCTCTATCTTAAGATCGATCCAAAAACACGCAAAATTGTTGATGTAAAGTTTAAGTCATACGGATGTGCTTCAAACATTGCAACTGCTTCAATTATTACAGATTTGGTTAAAGGAAAGACTGTTGAGGAGGCAAAAAATATTACATGGAAAGATGCTGCGGAGGCTTTGGGTGGTCTTCCTCCTGTTAAGGTTCACTGTTCTGTTCTTGCGGCAGATGCATTGCATTCTGCTGTTGAACTCTACCTTGAGAAAAACGGTTTAACTAAAGAACATGAACCTACTACTGTTGATAAAGTGTATGAGCGTTTGTCTCATGTTATGAATCCTGAAACAGGTATTGATATTGTTAAATCAAAGATTGTAAAATCTGTTGTCGTAAATTCTCACGTAGTTGAAATCGTTCTTAATATTCCTGAAACTTTTCAATTTGGAGAAAATATAAAAGAAGAAATATTAGAAAGACTTCAGTATCTTTGGGATGTAAAAGAGGTTAAAATATTGTTTAAGGAGTAAAAGTATGAATGTAAAAGTCAAACTCTACGGAGATTATTTAAAATATGGTCCAGAAGAAACATACATTGATATTGAAGAAGGCTCAACAGTGGAAGATGTTTTGAATAGATTTGGCATAAAGGAAAGAAAATATATTATAGTCCTTGTTAATCTTAAAAGAGCATGGTTTGAGGACAAGTTAAACGATGGAGATGTGGTAAGCGTGTTCTCACCTGTTGGAGGTGGCTAAATGGTTCAAGACCCAGTTTGTAAAATGATTATGGAGAAAATCGAAGCACTTACAAGAGTTGAATATAATGGTGAGATTTATTATTTCTGTTCAGAAGATTGCAAAGAGCAGTTTCTGAAGAATCCAGAGAAGTATCTTATTAAACCCAAAAAACCTGAAAATTCGGGGTGTTAGATGTTATCAAAAGATGAATTAGAAAGATATGATAGACAAATACGTATTGATAAAATAGGAATAGAAGGTCAAATAAAATTAAAGAATTCAAACGTTTTAGTTATCGGAGCTGGCGGCTTAGGAAGTCCTATTCTTCTTTATCTTGCATCTGCAGGTGTTGGTAGAATTGGTATTGTAGATGGCGATGTAGTTTCCGTTGGAAATCTAAATAGGCAAATTCTTTATAATATTGACGATATAGGGAAAGCGAAAGTACTAGTTGCAAAAGAAAAAATAGAGAAATTAAATCCTAATATTGCAGTGGAAGCTTACAACACTTGGCTTACAGAGGAAGAGACTGCGAGAATAATTTTAAGAAAATTCACAGCTATAATAGATGCAACTGATAATTATGAAACAAGATATTTAATAAATAGAGTGGCAGTTCATTTAAATAGGCCTTTATTTATTGGGGCTGTTGGGCGTTTCGTTGGTCAAGTAATGGTTGTAATACCACATGAGACAGCTTGTTTAAACTGTATCTTTCCAGAAAGAGAAAAACAAATTCTTTTTAAATTAACCGAAGAAAATAGGAATCAAGGTATTATTGGAACTACAGTTGGAGTAACAGGAACAATTGTGGCAAATGAGTTTTTAAAATATACTTTAGGCATCGGTTCCTTACTTAAAAATAAGCTTCTAATATTTGATGGTTTAACTAATGAATTTTCGATAATTAGTTTAGAAAGAGATCCAAATTGTAAAATTTGTAGTATAATTTGATAGTATTTATAATTATTTGAAAGGAGGAAATTGAAATGAGGCAAATGACGGAAAAAAGTTTAAGAGAAGCATTTGCGGGTGAATCTCAAGCTCACATGAAGTACTTAATTTTTGCAGAACAAGCTGAGAAAGAAGGATTACATGATGTAGCAAGACTTTTCAGGGCGATTTCGTTTGCAGAACAAGTTCATGCTACCAATCACTTTAAAGCCTTAATGGAGCTTAAGAAAACTTCTGAAAATCTTCAATCGGCTTGGGGTGGAGAGAATTTTGAGGTTGAAGAAATGTATCCTGCTTACAATGCGATAGCAACTTTGCAGGACGAGAAAGATGCTCTTAGGTCAATTCATTTTGCTTTATCAGCCGAAAAAATACATAGAGAACTCTACGCAGAAACTAAAGAAAAATTAGACAAAGGTGAGGAAGTCAAATTTGATAAGATTTATATTTGTCCTGTTTGTGGTTATACAGTAATTGGTGAAGCACCAGAGCAGTGCCCGATTTGTGGAGCACCAAAGAGTGCTTTCAAAGAATTTTAATAAGGAGGCAAAAATGAAAAAGTACAAATGCATGGTTTGTGGGTATGTTTATGATCCAGCAGAAGGCGATGACACCCAGGATATCCCTCCTGGAACACCCTTTGAGGACTTGCCAGAAGACTGGACTTGTCCAGTTTGTGGAGCTACAAAAGACCAGTTTGAGGAGATTTAAACATGGATGATGTTTTGGAAATTTTGAAAGCTGCAATGGAAGTTGAACTTGATGGCATAAATTTGTATAAAACTGCAGCTGAAAAAACAGAGGATAGACAAGCAAAAGAAGTTTTTCTTTTCCTTGCACAGGAAGAAGGCAAACACTATAGATATTTAAAAGAATTACACGATGCAATAAAGAACAAGACTAATTTTGATGTAAATAGCATTCCTAAGCCAAGCTTGACTTTTAAAAGAATTTTTTCTGAGGATTTCTTAAACAATCTGAAAGGTAAAAATTACGAATTTTCTGCAATCTCTACGGGAATGATATTGGAGAAAAATTCAATTCTGTTCTATAAGGAGCAAGCGGAGAAAGCCCACGATCCAAAGGTAAAATACCTATTTGAAGAACTTATGAAGTGGGAAGAAGAGCATCTAAATATGCTTACTAATGAATATAACGATTTAAAAGAAAGATTTTGGCAGGTAAATGATTTTTCGCCATTTTAAATTGGTAGGTGAAAGATATGATATACGCTATTATTGGTTTAGGGGTTGCAGGCGTTACAGCTGCTAAGATTATAAGACAATTAGATCCCAAGGGAGAAATTCATATTTTTTCGGACGAGCCCACCCTTTACTATCCTAGACCTAAATTGTTTGAGGTTATAAGAGAGGAAATAAAGGCTAGAGATTTATATTTCTATGATTCAATGTGGTATGAAGAAAGAGATATAAAGCTTCACCTTGGTGTAAAGATTAGAAAAATTGATCCTAAGGAGCATCTATTATATCTGGATATGGGAGGCAGTGTTGCATATGATAAACTTTTGATTGCAAATGGGGCTTCTTCCTTTGTACCACCTATTGATGGAGTTTATACAGAAGGCGTATTTACTTTGAGAAATCTAAATGATGCATTTAAAATTAGAAGACATTCTTTTCTTATAGGTAACGGAAAACCGACTGCTGTTATTGGTGGTGGTGTTTTAGGATTAGAAGCGGCATACTCATTTCTAAAAAATAAACTCAAGCCTGTTGTTGTCGAGGGCGCTCCTTATCTTCTACCAAGGCAGCTAGATGAGGAAGGTTCAAAAATTCTAAAAGGTATATTAATGAGTTGGGGAATAGGTGTTTTGGAAAATGCAAAAGTAGAAAGAATTGAGGGAAATACAAATGTAGAAAAAGTTGTTTTGGCCGATGGCACGGTTGTTCCGGCAGAAATGGTTCTTTTATCTACAGGTATTCGTCCTAATACTTCACTTTTAGAACTTTCTAAGTTGCCATTTAATAGAGGTGCTATTGTCGATTCTTATATGCAGGTTGCAGAAGACATTTTTGCTGCCGGGGATATAGCGGAGTTTAATGGAACTATTTATGGAATAATTCCTCCGGCAATAGAACAAGCAACAATTGCTGCAACAAACATGGTTAAAGATAGATCATTAGAGTATAAAGGCTCTGTTCCATCTAATACTTTGAAGGTTGTTGGACTTGATTTGACTTCTGTTGGTCTTGTAAATCCTAAGGAAGATGGTTATGAAGTTATACGAGCAAGTGATGAGTCGTCTCATAAATATAGAAAGATTGTACTTAAAGATAATAAGGTTGTAGGAATAATTATACTTGGTATTAAGGAAGCAAATATAGCAAACAAACTTGTTAACAAAAAGGTGGATGTCACCCAATATAAGGATAAATTAGGTGATATTAATTTCTCTCTCAAAGAAATTAGTGCCTAACGATTTTTTATTTTAAAAAAGAGGGGGCATAAAATACCCCCTCTGATCCTCAC